>JADFTG010000061.1 GCA_022560365.1 Chloroflexota bacterium
ACCGCCCGCTAGTCGGCGGGGATGAACTCCACCACGTGGCGGAACACGTCCTGGATCGAGACCAGGAGCGTCGTCCCGTCGCCCGTGACAAACGGGATGTGACGAAAGCCGCCGACCGACATCTTGTGCATGGCGACCGCCAGCGTGTCGCCCTCTCGCAGCATCACAGGGTCAGGCGACATGATGTCTCTCACCGCCATCGCCATCAGATCCTGCTTGGCGCCCGCCGCCTTGAGGAAGATATCGCGTTCCGTGAGGATGCCGACGATGTTTCCGTCTTCGTCCCGCACGAGGACGCACTCGACGTTCTTGTCGCGCATGAAGTGGACGGCGAGGAAGACAGGGTCGCCCGGCGCGACGTTCAGCGCTTCCCGCGCGCCAACCTCCGACAGGCGGTCGTGCAGCAGGTGCTCTTCAAGCTCGCTCGCAGCGGAGGGCAGCTTGAGGGTGCTCAGGTCGGCGCCACAAGCCTCGCAGACGTCCTCGCCCTCGATGTTCTCCGCCCGGCAGTCCGGGCAGAGCATCATGTTTCCGGCGTCGGCTACTCCACTGTCCACGTATCGCCTTCCATGAATAGCGCGTCCAGATCGCCCTCGCCCTGCTGCTCGATCGCCTCGTCAACTTGCTGCTGGACAAGTGATTCATAAGTTGGTCGCTCGACGGCGCGGATCACGCCCATCGGCTCCGGGAAGTCCGGCCAGTGCATGCGAGACAGGATAAAAGAAAGCACCGGGTCTTCGCTCGTCTCGTCGTGAATCCAGAGGTCGGACTCGCTCACGCCGTTGCCGACCTCCACGATCTCCGGAGTCGTGCCGTTCAGGCGGATGCCCTTCTCGCGCTCCTTGCCGAAGAGCATCGGCTGGCCGTGCTCCAGGCGAACGGTGCGGTCGGCGCGCACGGCCTTGTCCGCAAACTCCATGAAGGCCCCATCGTTGAAGACGTTGCAGTTCTGGTAGACCTCAACGAACGATGTCCCCTTGTGCCGGGCGGCGCGCTCGAGCGTCGCAATCAGGTGCTTCTGGTCGATATCAAGAGAGCGCGCGACGAACGATGCCTCCGCGCTGATCGCCACGCTGAGCGGGTGCAGGGGCGTGTCCACCGCGCCCATCGGTGAGCTCTTCGTCCGCTTGCCGAACTCAGACGTCGGGGAGTACTGGCCCTTTGTCAATCCGTAGATGCGGTTGTTGAAGAGCACGATCGTGATGTCGACGTTGCGGCGCATGACGTGAAGCAGGTGGTTGCCACCGATGCTCAGCCCGTCCCCGTCACCGGTGATGACGAAGACCTTGAGATCCTGGTTCATCACCCGCAGTCCGGTGGCGATCGTCGGTGCGCGACCGTGGATGCTGTGGAAGCCGTACGTGTTCATGTAGTACGGCAGGCGGCTGTTGCAGCCAATGCCAGAGATGAAGACGATGTTCTCGCGCGGGACGCCCAGATCGGGCATCAGCTTCTGCGTCTGCGCCAGGATGGAGTAGTCGCCGCAGCCGGGACACCAGCGGACCTCCTGGTCCGTCACGAAGTCCTTGCGTTGGAGCGCCAGCGGGCCTTCGGGCGCTGCTTCCGTCGTCATTAGACCTTCACCTTGCTTCCCACCAGCTCTTGGATTTTCGCTTCGACCTCAGCGATCAGGAACGGACGACCGGTGACCTTGTTCAAGGTCGCCGCGTCCACGACGAAGCGCGAGCGGATCAGCATCGCCAGCTGACCCAGGTTCAGCTCCGGGATTAGCACCTGGTCGAAGCGAGCGATGACATCGCCCAGGTTCGACGGGAACGGGTTCAAATAGCGCAGGTGCGCGGCCGAGACTGCGAGCCCTTGCTCGCGCGCCCGAAGCACCGCCGAGAGGTTCGCGCCGTAGGTGCTGCCCCAGCCCAGCACGAGCAGGTCGCCCGACTCATCGCCAACCACTTCGAGGTCCGGAATGTCGTTGGCGATCCTCGCTATCTTCTCCGCGCGGAAGCGGGTCATCTTGTCGTGGTTGTCGGGGTCGTAGCTGACGTTGCCGGTAACGTCGGCCTTCTCGAGTCCGCCAATGCGGTGCTCAAGTCCCGGCGTGCCGGGCGTCGCCCACGGCCGCGCCAGAGTCTCCGGGTCACGGTCGTAAGGGTTGAACGTGTCCGGGTCTTTCGCAAACTTGACCTCGATGCGGGGTAGCTCGTCGACGCGCGGTACACGCCACGGCTCCGAGCCCGTGCCGAGGTAGCCGTCGGAGAGAAACACCGTCGGCGTCATGTGCCGCAGCGCCAGGCGGAACGCCTCGATGGCGTACTTGAAGCACTCGGATGGCGTGGCCGGCGCCACAATCGCGACCGGCGACTCGCCGTTGCGCCCAAAGAGTACCTGCAGAAGATCCGCCTGGTCCGTCTTGGTCGGCATGCCGGTGCTGGGCCCGGACCGCTGGATCATCGCCACGACGAGCGGCAGCTCGACCATGACGGCAAGGCCCAGCGCCTCGCTCTTCAGCGCCAGCCCGGGGCCGCTCGTGCCCGTCAGGCCAAGGTAGCCGCCAAAGGCGGCGCCGATCGCCGACCCCATGGCCGCGATCTCGTCCTCCGCCTGGAACGTCTTGACGCCGAAGTTCTTGAAGCGTGAAAGCTCGTGCAGGATGTCGCTGGCCGGCGTGATCGGGTAGCTGCCGTAAAAGAGCGGCAGGTCGGCCAGCTTCGACGCCGTGAGGAAGCCCAGCGCCGTCGCCGCGTTACCAGTGATGTTGCGGTAGCGCCCGGGCGGCAGATCTGCCTTCGCCACGTGGTAGCGCACCGGGAACAGTTCCGCCGTATCGCCGAAGTTGTGGCCCGCCTTCAACGTCGTGATATTGGCGTCGCGCACTTCCGGGTTGCGCGCGAACTTCTCCTCGAACCAGCGGATAGTCGAGTCCAGCGGCCGCTCGTAGAGCCAGAACATCAGGCCCAGGGCGAACGAGTTCTTCGAGCGGTCGATCTGCTGCGTGTTCAGCCCGCTGTCGGCCAGAGCCCGGGCGTTCATGCTGCCTACCGGCACCTTGACGACGCGATAAGCGGTGAGCGAGTCGTCTTCGAGCGGGTTCGCGGCATAGAGCGCCTTGCGCAGGTTCGGCTCCGTGAACTCGTCGGTGTTAACGATGAGCAGGCCGCCCTTCGGCAAGTCGCCCAGGTGCGCCTTGAGCGCAGCGGGGTTCATCACGACGAGCACGTCTGGCTGGTCGCCCGGAGTGTGAATGTCGTAGCTGGAGAAGCTCACCTGGAATGAGCTGACGCCCGGGATCGAGCCCGCCGGCGCGCGGATCTCCGCCGGAAAGTCCGGAATGGTGGAGACGTCGTTGCCGTACACGGCCGAAGTGTTCGTGAACTGGAGGCCGGCAAGCTGCATACCGTCGCCGGAGTCACCCGCGAAGCGGATCGTTACGCGATCCAGCTCCTCGATCTGATCAAGCTGTGAGTCACTGCGTCGTCTGCCGTCTCCTGTACTCATCGGAATCTCTGCCTCAAGCCCCTTCTCGGGTGCTCATCTCCTGGTGGGGACGGGGCGGGAGGTTCAGTACGTGCATAGGGAACGACTGCGCCAAGAGGTCGATGACGTCCTTGATGCTAAAGACAGCCAGCGGTTTCTCTCCGTCGTCTTCGGTAATCGGAATATGACGGAACTTGCGCTCGAGCATGATGTTCACCGCCTCGCCGATCGTCGCGCTCAGCGGCAGCGTGATCGGATCCGGCGTCATGAACTCATCGACGGGCCTCGCGTAATCGACGTCCCTGGCGACGACCTTGACCAGGACGTCGCGCTCGGTGAGGATGCCGATGAGCTTTGGACCCTGGCAGACGACGACGCAGCCGACTGCACCGCGCCCGATCTCTTCCATCACCGTGCCAATGCTTGTGCCGCTCTCGACGACGACTGGCGGCGTGCGGTCCAGCGTGCCGATCTTCTCGGTCAGCATGACAGGCGGCGCAGGCTCAGAGGAATTAAAGGCGGGACTGCGGCTGATTCGTCTGTTTCATCTCCAGCCGTCGGTGATAGTTGGGGCGGAATCGCTCGACTCATTACGTCTGTTAGTAAGTATAACGCCCTAGAGGGCTACGAGTGATGCCCTAACGATCAGTTTCTCGCAAATCGGCACCGCCTGCGCCGAGATGGAAGGCAAAATAATGGCGCGCTCGGTGAGACTCGAACTCACGACCTCAGCCTCCGCAAGGCTGCGCTCTATCCACTGAGCTACGAGCGCGCGATGGGCCATTGGCCCGGGGATTATCGTAGGTTTGGTGCCGAAGGTGGGATTTGAACCCACACGCCCCGAAGGGCACTGCGCCCTGAACGCAGCGCGTCTGCCGTTCCGCCACTTCGGCACGTGACGCTTGGTCTCCTTACGCAGGATACAGCCGGGGCCGCGAGACGGTCAATTTGCTGCTCCCTGGTGCGGAATCACGAAACCCACCGAACGCCCGTCAGCGTCAAGTGGCAGGCCCCGGACTCCGCCGTTACTTGATGACTTCGCGCTCGACGAGGCCGGCGATCTCGTCGCTGCCCATGCCCAGCAGCTCACCGAAGACATACTCGTTGTCCTGACCCAGCACCGGCGCGGCACGCTTGACCGAGAGCGGCGTCTCCGAGAAGTGCCAGGGGATGCCAGCGTGCCTACGGACACCGACCTCCGGGTGCTCGTGCTCGACCCAGAAGTCGCGTGCGGCCAGCTGCGGGCTCTCCATCACTTCCTGGTTCACCAGCGGCGGGTAGGCCGCGACGCCCGCCGCCTGCAGCTTCTCCATCGCGTCAAAGGGGTCCTGCTCCGACGTCCAGGCCTCGATCTCAGCATCGAGCGCGTCTTCGTTCGCCTTGCGGTCGGCGATCGTGGCGAAGCGGGCATCGGACGCGAGCTCGGCCTTGCCGATCACCCCACAGAGAGCACCGAACTCCTCATCGGAGCCGCAGCCGATCGCGATCCAGCGGTCTTCGCCGGCACAGCGGTAGACGTTGTGCGGCGCCATGTGCGGATCGTGGCTGCCGTCACGCTCCGGCGGAGCGCCGTTCATCACCTGCTGCATGAACGCCTCGCCAATGACGACCATGCTGGACTCCCATTGCGACATGTCTATGTACTGACCCTTACCCGTCCGGTCGCGGTAGTAGAGCGCGGCGATCACGGCGAAGGCGGCGTGCAGGCCGGCCGTCGGGTCGCCGTAGGACATGCCGACATGCATCGGTTGCCAGCCCTTGTACCCCGTCAGCGAAGAGAGCCCCGACATCGGCACCTGCGCGGGACCGTAAGAGACGTAATCCTTCTCGGGTCCGGTCGCGCCGTAGCCGGACATGCTCATCATGATGATATCGTCGTTGACCTTGCGTAGATCTTCATATCCCAGACCGAACCTGTCGATGACGCCGGCGGCGAAGTTCTCGACAGCGACATCGCTCATTTCGACGATGCGCTTCGCGATCGCCGCGCCCTCGTCCTTCGCAAGGTCGAGGAGGATCGCGCGCTTGCCCTGGTTGTACTGGTTAAAGTAGCCGCTCCGGTTTGGGCCCGGCTGACCGTCAGGCCACGGCGGAAACATGCGCAGCGTGCAGATGTGATTCGACGTCTCCATGCGAATGACCTCGGCTCCCATGTGAGCGAGCTGCATCGTGTTGGTCGGACCCGCCCAGACCCAGGTGAAGTCGGCGACGCGAATCCCGTCCAGCGGCCCGGCCATCAGACCACTCCCTCCGTCTTGAGCGACTCGATCTCCGTGTCGGAGAGACCGAGCCTTCCCCCGAAGACCTCGGCGTTGTGCTGGCCCAGCGTCGGCGCTGGCAAGCGGATCTCCCACGGCGTCTCCGAGAGCTTGTACGGCGCCCCGGCGTGCGTGAGCGTCCCCGCCTCCGGGTGCGCCACCTCGACGAAGAACCCGCGCGCCTTCAGGTGATCCGATTCGAGCAGATTGCCGAGCGTCGAGACCGGCGCAAACGGGATTCGCTTGGCCTGGGCAGCGCGGTAGAGGTCGTCGGCGTTCCACTGGCTCACCCACTCCTCCATGAAAGGCCGCAGGGCATCCCAGTTGGATGCGCGCACGAAGCGATTTTCCGCCACTTCCCAGGTCGCCCACTCCGGCGTCTCCATCAGCTCGACGAGCCGCTCCCACTGGTGCTCCTCGATACAGAGGACGAAGATCCAAGCGCCGTCCTTGCACTGAAACATATCGATCGGGTGGATCGGCCGCTGACCATAGCGCACAACAGGCATCTCCATGTACGACCACGTCGGCAGCGTGAACTCGATGATCGCGGCGATGCACTCCTGGATCGAGATGTCGATGTGCTGACCGGGGCCGCCGCGCGACCGGCCGTAGAGCGCGCCCATCGTCGCCAGCGCTCCGTTAACGCCTCCCTGGTACGACGGCTGGCGACCGAACGCCTTCAGCGGCGGCAACTCCGGGTTACCGGGCCAGCCGTTGATCCAGAGCCAGCCTCCGGCACCCTGCATAGTCAGATCGTTCGCCTTGAAGTCTTTCTGTGGCCCGGTTTGCCCGAACGGCGTCACTGAGGTCATGACGATGTCTGGATTGGCGGCGCGGATGGCGTCGTACGTCAGGCCCGCCGCCTCGGCCTCGGCCGGTGGATAGTCGTGGATCAGCGCGTCGGCCTTCGCCACGAGCTTTCCCAGCACCTCGCGTCCCTTCTCACCGGCGATGTCCAGCGTGACACCGAGCTTGTTCGTGTTCAGGTAGAGGTACATCCCGCTCTTCTCCGGGTGCGCCTCACCGCCGGGAAACGGGCCGAGCGCGCGGTCGGGGTCGCCCGTCGGCGGCTCGACCTTGATCACGTCCGCGCCGAGGTCGGCAAGCATCTTCGCGCCGTACGAGGCGGCGCCGCGAGTGCCGACTTCGATGATCGTGAGGCCCTCTAGCGCGCGTTCCGGCATAACGAGACGCATCATAGCCGATGCGCCATCGATTGCA
>JADFTG010000062.1 GCA_022560365.1 Chloroflexota bacterium
CGACGAAGCAATCCATCCTGGCGAACCTGAACCCACGCCAGCAAGATGCCGTAGAGCACACTGAGGGCGCGCTGCTGATCCTGGCAGGGCCCGGTTCCGGTAAGACGCGCGTAATCGCGCACCGTATCGCCTACCTCGTGCGCGAGAGGCGTGTTCATCCGCGGCGGATCCTCGCCGTAACGTTCACGAACAAGGCCGCGCGAGAGATGCGCGACCGCGTCCACGCGCTCGTAGGTGAGGAGACGGGGCGGGACATAACTCTCGGCACCTTTCACGGCGTTTGCTCGCGCATACTGCGCGTTGACGGCGAAGCGGTTGGCGTCGGGCGATCGTTCGCGATCTACGACAGCACGGACCAGATCGCGGTCGTGAAGCGCGCGCTCGACGACGTGGGATTGGACTCGAAGCGCGTGGCGCCGCGGGCGGTGCTATCGGCGATCTCGCGCGCGAAGAGCGAGCTGCAAGGCCGCGCCAGTTCGCAGCGCTGGTGGCCGACTACTTCCAGGAGGTGACGTCGCGCGTCTACCTGCGCTACCAGGACCTGCTTGAGGAGAGCAACGCGCTGGACTTCGACGACATCCTGCTGAAGGTGGTGGAGCTGTACCAGGAACGGGAGGAGGTGCTGGAGAAGTACGCTGAGCGCTGGGGCTACGTGCACATCGACGAGTTTCAGGACACGAACATCGCGCAGTACATCCTCGCCAAGCAGTGGGCATCCGTGCATCACAACATCTGCGTCGTCGGCGACCCAGACCAGTCGATCTACGCCTGGCGTGCCGCCGACATCCGCAACATCCTCAACTTCGAGAATGACTTCGCGGATGCAAAGGTCGTGATCCTCGACCAGAACTACCGCTCGACGCAGACGATCCTCGACACGGCGCACTCGGTGATCTCGCTCAACAAGCAGCGCAAGGAGAAGAACCTCTGGACGGAGAACGCGGCCGGGCTGCCGGTCGTCGTCCACGAGGCTTACGACCACGAGGACGAGGCGACGTTCGTGACGGAGGAGATACAGCGCCTCGTTCGTGAAAACGATGTAGCGTACCGAGACGTCGCCGTAATGTACCGCACGAACGCTCAGTCGCGGCCGATGGAAGAGGCGCTAGTGCGGCGGAGCGTTCCGTACCGGCTGATCGGCGGCACGCGATTCTACGAGCGCCGCGAGGTGAAGGATCTGTTGGCCTACTTGCGCCTCATCCAGAACCCGTTCGATGCCGTGGCGATGATGCGCGTGATTAACAAGCCGTCCCGCGGCATCGGCGACCGGACGCTCGCCGAGCTGGCCCGCTGGTCCCGCGAGAAGGAGATTCCGCCGTACGCGGCGCTTCAGATCGTCGCGGAGACGGAGCGTGACTCGCCTGAGGCCGTGGACGGCCCGGCCAGCGCCCACCCGTTCCGGAAGCGGACGGCCGGTGCGCTGTTGCTGTTCCTGGGCCTCGTGAACGAGCTGATCGAGATCTCGAAGACGGAGTCGCTATCGGCGCTGCTGGACACGCTGATTGACCGGACGGATTACAAGCCGTACATCATGGCGGACGAGGACGGCGAAGACCGCTGGGAGAACGTTCAGGAGTTGCGTGCCGTCGTACTGCAGTATGACGAACTCAAGTCGGAACACGCCCTGGCGTCTTTCCTTGAGGACGTGGCGCTGATCACGGACGTTGACGAGTTAGACGCATCGGACTCCGTCACGCTGATCACGCTGCACGCGGCGAAGGGGCTGGAGTTTCCGATCGTCTTCATCGCCGGGCTGGAGGAGGGGATACTGCCGCACATGCGGTCGCTGGAGAGCGGGAACCCGGAGCAGCTGGAGGAAGAGCGGCGCCTCTGCTACGTTGGCATGACGCGCGCCAAGCAGCAGCTCTATCTGGTACGGGCGTTCCGGCGGGCGTTCGGCGGGCACAACCCGCCGTCGCGGTTCCTCGCTGACATCCCGCCGGACCTGGTGACGCAGAGCAAGCGGGCGGCGCAGGCCGAGATGGTCACTCCCCGGCGCTATCGCCACGTTTCGCGCGACGATGACGAGCGCCCGGCGATCCCGGCGGACTCTTTCGCGGCAGGCGATCGGGTACGTCACCCGAAGTTTGGCGAGGGCATCGTGGTTTCGTCGGAGCCTTCGGGGACGGACTACCAGGTGGTGGTTGCGTTCCAGGGCGAGGCGGGCATCAAGAAGCTGCTCTTGAGCTTCGCGCCGCTCGAGAAGATCGGGGCGTAGCGGAGATACGGCGGGCAGAGGCGGGCGACGCCGTCGCTGTCTTCGCGATGCTAGAGCGCTTAGGCTTCAAGCGTACGGCGGAGTACTATCGCACGGTGCTGGCGTAAGTGTAAGATCGACGCACGAAATATTGGGAGGAATCTATGACTACCGCAACGGAGATCCATGGCATTTGCAAGCCCGGCTATGAGCGTGTACGCGACGCCTTCGCGCGCAACTTCGAGGAGCACGGCGAGGTTGGCGCGGCGCTCTCGCTCGTCGTCGACGGCGAGACCGTCGTCGACGTCTGGGGAGGCTACGTCGATGCTGCCCACACGCGCTCGTGGGAAGAAGACACGATGGTCAACACCTTCTCGACAACGAAGGGCATCACGACGATCTGCGCGCTGCGGCTGATAGAGCAGGGAAAGCTGGACGTCGATGCGCCCGTCGCGAAGTATTGGCCGGAGTTTGCCGCGGCAGGGAAAGAGGATCTCCCGGTGCGCTACTTGCTGAGCCACCGCGCCGGCTTGCCGGGTGTCGACACGCTGATTCCGATCGAGAAGGCGTATGACTGGGAGCCGTTGTCGGAGGCGCTGGCGGCGCAGAAGCCGTACTGGGAGCCGGGCTCGAAGTTTGGCTACCATGCGGTGACGTTTGGGTCGCTTGTAGGCGAGGTGATCCGGCGCGTTAGCGGCAAGAGCGTTGGCACGTTCTGGCGCGAGGAGTTCGCTGAGCCGCTCGGTCTCGACTTCCACATCGGCTTCGGCGAGGAGCTGGACGAACGCTGCGCGACGATGATCCCGGCGCCTCTGCCGGACCTTTCGGAAGTCGACCACCCACTGGTGAAGGCGATGATGGACCCGACGACGCTGACGTTCAAGGCGTTCATGGTCTCGCCGTTAATGATGGTCAACCCGCTGTACATGAACACACGAGAGTGGCGCGCAGCCGAGGTGCCGGCGGCGAACGGCCACGGCACGGCTCGCGCCCTCGCGCGTCTCTACGGCGCGCTGGCCACGGGCGGAACGCTGGACGGCGCTCAGGTACTCAAGCCGGAGACGATCGAGATGGCGACGCAGACGCAGTCGCAGGGCGAGGACGCGATTCTTCTCTTCCCGACGCGGTTCGGGCTCGGCTTCCTGCTGGACATTCCGGAGTTCCAGATCAGCGCCAACGGCACGCTCTTCGGGCACTTCGGAATGGGTGGCTCGTTCGGTGTCGCGGACCCCGAGGCGAGGATCGGAGTGGGCTACGTGATGAACAAGATGATGTTACCCGACCCGGAGACCCGGGAAGACCCGCGGCAGCGCGGGATGTTCAACGCGATCTACGAGTCCGTCTAGGCGGGCTTCCGGGCGTGGAAGCTGACGCCGCTCTCTTTCCTGACTTTGACGGCGACGTCCGTGAAGCCGGCAGTCTCCAGCCGCTGCTGAAGCGTCTCCGGATCAATGGGTACGGCGGTGTCGGCGATGTGCGCCAGCCGCCAGAAAAAGCTCGGCGTGCTGTCGGAGCCGACGTAGATGCCGCCCGGCTGAAGCACGCGGCAGACCTCAGAGAACAGGCGGTCCTGCAGCTCTTGTGAGGGGACGTGATGGAGCATCGTGAAGCAGACCGCGCCCGAGAACTCACCGTTGCCCATCGTCAGCCTGGTCGCGTCGCCTTCCACCACGGTGACGTTTGTATCGGCCATTCGCGCCTGTAGCTTACGTGCTAGATCCGGGTCGATCTCGACTGCGGTCAGACGCGGTACGCGTTCGCTCAGCCACTCCGTGGTCCGGCCCGGCCCCGGTCCGATCTCGATCACATTCTCGCCCAGATCGACGTCCTTGAGGATGGCTGGCAGCATGCGCTCTTTCACGATGCGGGACCAGCCGTTTGACCGGCAGTACCAGCGGTGGAACAAGTTCATGCGGACAGTATGCCGGATTTGCCTCGCGCCCGCCGATTGCCTAGCCTTTAGGTGATTGGAAAGGAGATGACTCTTGTTCTTCCTCTTGCAGATTGACGTACCCAGCGAATCGACGATGGACAAGATTGAAGACTGGGGGCTCGACCACGGCTTGACGATTGGCGGAATCGCGATTTTCGTCATCATCGCGATCGTCGCGATCAACGTCCTCGTGCCGCGGCTTGTGCGAGTGACCACGCGAACGCGGTTGGCCGGGAAGCCACAGGAGGAGATCGAGCAGCGGGCCGAGACGCTGACCCACGTCTTCACCCGGACCGGCGCCACGTTGCTTATTGTGCTCGGATTCTTCACGGCTCTTCCCGAGCTCGGCGTGAACATCGGCCCGCTCCTGGCCGGCGTGGGCATCGCCGGCATCGCCGTCGGCTTCGGTGCGCAGAGCCTCGTGAAGGACGTCATCTCCGGCATGTTCATCCTGATCGACAACCAGTACGGTAAGGGCGATGTGGTGGAGATCGCCAACAAGACGGGCGTCGTCCAGGACATTGGCCTGCGGCGGACGGTGCTCCGCGACCTGGATGGGATTGTGCACTACGTTCCCAACGGCGAGATCGTCGTCTCGAGCAACATGACGCAGGAGTACTCACGCGTGAACCTCAACGTCTCGGTGTCATATGCGGAGGACCTGGATCACGTGATGCGGGTGATTAACGAGGTTGGTGAAGAGCTGGCGGCGGACGAAGACTGGAAGTCCGTGATCATCACGCCGCCCAAGTCGCTGCGCGTCGATTCGTTCGGTGATTCCGGCATCGACATCAAGATCCTGGGCGACGTGCAGCCGATCCGGCAGTGGGAAGTGATGGGTGAGCTGCGACGGCGGCTGAAGCGCCGCTTCGACGAGGAGGGGATCGAGATCCCCTTCCCGCACCGGGTGATGGTGCATGAGGCGAAGTCAGCCGGGCTTCCGGCCGACGTACGCATGGCGCGGGGCGACGACGTGTCGACGCCGAAGGGCAAGGGCCCAGGCCCAGACCAGGATATTCTGCGCCGCCTGCCGAGCGACGCAAGCGAGGGTGGGCAGGGCGAAGGCGTCGAGTAGGCTGCCGCGCCGCTATCCCTTGACGACGCCGATCGGTCTCATGCGGCAGACCTTGTCCGCGATTCCGGCCTCGTGCAGCACGTCGATGACGAGCGCGACGTCCTTGTACGCCTCACTGGCCTCTTCGGCGAGCAGCTTGCGGTTCTGGACACGGACGGAGATGCCTTGATCGGCCATCCGCCGCGCGATGTCGACGCCCTCGAGCAGGCGCCGCGTCTGATTGCGGCTGCGGACGCGCCCGGCGCCGTGGCAGGTTGAGCCCCACGTTTCGGACATCGCCTGCTTCGTTCCGGCGGCGATGTACGAGTAGCGGGCCATGTCGCCCGGCACCAGGACTGGCTGGCCGATCTTCTGGTACCTGGCGGGAATGTCGTGATGGCCTGGTGGGAAGGCCCGCGTGGCGCCCTTTCGGTGGACGCAGAGATTCATCTCGTGGCCGTTCACCAGGTGGCGCTCCATCTTCGCGATGTTGTGCGCTACGTCGTACACGAGGTGCATCCCCATGTCTTCACGTGCCCGGCGGCCAAGGACACGTTCGAAGACCTTGCGTGTCCAGTGTGTGATCAGCTGGCGGTTGCAGAACGCGAAGTTAGCGGCCGCGGTCATCGCTGCGAAGTAGTCGCGGCCTTCCTCAGACGAAATTGGTGCACACGCCAGCTGCTTGTCCGGCAGTTCGATGTCGTAGCGGGCGGCAGCGACTTCCATGACGTCGAGGTAGTCCTGGCAGACCTGATGGCCGAGGCCGCGCGAGCCGCAGTGGATGAAGAGGATGACCTGGCCCGGGCCGGTGACGCCCATCGCCGCTGCGGCTTCCGGCCAGTAGACTTCGTCGATGACCTGCACTTCAAGGAAGTGGTTCCCGGAGCCGAGCGTGCCCAGCTGCGGGCTGCCTCGTTTCTTCGCCTTATCGCTCACCTTTTCCGGGTCGGCGCCGCTCAGGGCACCGTGGCTCTCGATCGACTCGATGTCCTCCGGCCAGGCGTATCCTTGATCGAGGGCCCACTGCGCGCCCTGCACTAGCACGCTGTCGATATCTGCGCGGCCGACGCGCACGAGGCCGTGGCCCCCGACTCCGGCGGGGATGTCGCGGAAGATCTGGTCCAGCAGCTCCTCGAGGTGTGGCCGCACTTCTTCTTCGGTGAGATTGGTGCGGAGGACGCGAGTGCCGCAGTTGATGTCGAAACCGACGCCTCCGGGTGAGATCACACCACCGTCCTCGCGCATCGCCGCCACGCCGCCGATGGGGAAGCCGTATCCCCAGTGGATGTCGGGCATCGCCAGCGAATAGCGGACGATGCCGGGAAGGAAGGCGACGTTCGCGATCTGCTCGATCGCCTGGTCCTGGCCAATCACGTCCAGCAGCTCCTCGGAGGCGAAGATGAGACCGGGGACGAGCATGCCCTGCTTGTAATCCTGTGGCAAGAGCCAGCGCTGGTCGTCGACCTTCTCAAGGATGCGCTTCCAGTCCGTCATATCGCCTCAAATGTCAAAGAGCACCGTCGCGCTGTAGCCGTCCTTCTCGCGGGACACGTCAAGCATATGGCGGGTGACGGCCTTCACGCCAAGGCGCAGCTCGTGACGCTCGGGGTTGATCGGCTCGCCGACCGTGCCGAGCAGACGCAGGCTCTGGCGCGAATGGCGCGTGACCCAGTCGTCGCC
>JADFTG010000063.1 GCA_022560365.1 Chloroflexota bacterium
CTTCTACCGCAACGTCGAGGTCGCCGGGCGGCAGATCGAGGAGGAGGTCGCGCACCGGACCGCCGACGAGGAAGATCGCGGCCCCGCGCTGGTCCGCAAGCTGGATCAGGCGCGTCAGAGTGCTGACCTGCTCCTTCGGCAGCGAGGCCAGCAATTTATCGATGAGCTTTGGGCTTCCTGGCATGTTGCGAGCTTATTGTAGAGTTGTCTGTTGACACGTGGTTTGGGGCCGTCCTATGATTTGCCTGTAATTCCTCGCAAACGTGTGAAAACGAGCCGCTTAAACGCGGCTCTCTTCGTCAAAGGGCACTTGTTCTAGCGCTATGGTTAGACCTGAACAGACTTCCGCCACCCGCTCCGCCGAACACCTGCAGGCACAACTCGGCGTCTCCTTCAAGGACATCGCGAATCTCAAACAGGCCCTCTATCACCGCTCGTATCTCAACGAGGCGGACGAGGATGTCGAGTCGAACGAGCGCCTCGAGTTCCTCGGCGACGCTGTGCTCGGCTTGATCATCTCGGGCAAGCTGTACAAAGACTACCCGGCGATGACCGAGGGCCAGTTGAGCCAGGTGCGGGCGATCCTCGTTCGCTGGGATGCGCTGGCCGGCGCTGCCGAGCGCATCGACCTAGGACAGTACCTGGTGCTCGGACGTGGCGAAGAGATGTCCGGGGGGCGGGAGCGGCCGTCGAACCTGGCCGGAGCGCTGGAGGCCTTGATCGGCGCTGCCTTCATCGACAGCGGGATGAAGCTGGCCAGCCAGATCGTGATCGAGCTGCTGAAGCCGGAGCTGGAGGAGATCCAGGCCAGCGGCTTCACAGTCGATAGCAAGTCGGAGCTGCAGCACCTGGCGCAGACGCAGTACCACGAGATCCCGCAATACACGCTGATCTCGAGCGAAGGTCCGGACCACGCTAAGCAGTTCACCGTGGAAGTATCGGTTGGCGACCAGGTGATGGGCCGCGGCCAGGGCCGGAACAAGAAGCAGGCGGAGTTGAACGCCGCGCGGCAGGCTCTGGAGACGCTGGCGGCGACGGGCTCGTAGCACGCCGTGTACCTGAAACGTCTCGATCTCTACGGCTTCAAGAGCTTCGCCTCCCGAACAACCTTCGACTTTGGTCAGGGCATCACCGCCATCGTCGGTCCCAACGGCTCCGGTAAGTCGAACATCGCCGACGCCTTGCGCTGGGTGCTGGGCGGTCAGTCGAACAAGCTGATCCGGGCCAAGAAGATGGAGGACGTCATTTACGCTGGCTCTAGCAAGCGCTCGCGTGCCGACAAGGCGGAAGTGACGCTCACTCTGGACAACTCAGACGGTTGGCTGCCGATCGACGAGGAAGAGGTGTCGATCAAGCGTCGCGGTTCCCGCTCCGGCGACAGCGACTACTACCTAAACGGGAAGAAGGCCAAGCTGCGGGACATCCACCTCCTCATGGCCACGGCCAGCGTCAGCCAGAATTCGTACGCCATCATCGGGCAGGGCCTCGTCGAGAGCGTGCTCAGCCTGCGCCCGGAGGAACGCCGCGAGATGATCGAGGAGGCGGCGGACATCCAGCGCTACCGGCTGAAGATCGAAGAAGCCGAAGACCGCCTGAAGTCTGCACACGAGAACATCCAGCGTGTGAAGCTGCTGGTTAAGGAGATCGCTCCGCGGTTGCAGCAGCTCGAGCGGCAGGCGACTCGCGCCGGAGAACACGCGCGCCTGTCGCTGCGCCTTCAGCAGAGCCTGCAGGCGCACTACGAGCAGCGCTGGCGCCACGCAGAGGAGTCGCTGACGGTGGCGCGCGCGGGCCACGACCAGGCGCAGGCCGAATTCACGCAGTCCCGGGTCGGCCTGGAGACGCTGCAGCGGGAACTCGACGATCTTACGAAGCAACTTGATGAGAGCCGGAGGGCCGCCGCCGCCGCGCTCCAGGACAAGGAGCGGCTGTCCAAGGCCGTCCTCGATATCGAGCGCCGCCGGGCCGTCGCAACCGAACGGCGGACGATCCTCCAGACACGGCAGGAAGAGCTGAGCGAGGAGCTCAGGGCGGTCGAGGCAGAGCGAGAGCGTTCGATGACAGTCGTGACTTCCGAAGACAGTGAACGCGAACGACTCGAGCGGGAAGTGGAGGCGGCGCGCAAGGTTGTGGCCGAGCGGCGGGGCGAACTGACGGCGGCGGAACAGGAGCTCCGCGAGTTGCACGTCCAGGCTGCGGACGTCGATGCGAAGGCGCACCGGCTGCAGACAGCCGCCGCGGAGATGAAGGTTCGCATCAACCGGTTGGCAGAGGCCGGCACCGCACTCGGAAAAGAGGTGTCTGGCCTCAATATTCGGCGCAAGTCGCTTGTGACGCAGATGGCCGAGCTGGTGCGCGTCTTGCGTAGCCTGCGCACGCAGGATGTGCAGTTTCTGGCTGAGAACTCGGAGACAGGCGCCCGGCGCGAAAAGCTGGCGGCAGACGTCCGCGAACTGCGCGAGGAGCTGTCAGAGATCGAGGCGGCGCAATACGGCCGTCGCGGCAAGCTCGAGGGGCTGGAGGCGCGGCTCGAGGTGCTTACCGAGGCAAAGAAGCAGGCAGCCGCCGAGCCGACCGAAGAAGTTGCCATCGAAGGCGCGGTCGGTACGATCTTCGACGGCCTGCGCGTACCGCGCGGCCTTGAGGACGCGATCGCGGCCGTCCTGCAGGAGCACCTCGAGGCGTTCGTTTTCGAGCGCCAGGTCGACGCTATCGCGGCGATCGAGGACCTGGTGGCGCAGAACGGGGCGCGCGCGCTGGCGATACCGATCGACGCGGTGAAGCAGGTTTACCCGCTAACGTTGCTCAAGGAAAAGGGCGTTCTGGGCGTGGCGGCCAACCTGGTTAAGTTCCCTCCGAGCTACGAAAAGGTGATGAACACGCTGCTCGGGCGGGTGATCGTGGTCCAGGATATCGAGACGGCCGAGCGGCTGTTGAAGCGCCGCCTCGGCACGATCGTCACCGTCGACGGCGTCGTGTTCGACCAGTCCGGTGTCATCTCCGGCGGCCGGCACGTCGAGGCGCGTGGCTTCGTGATTGAATACGAACGCGACGTGGCCGCCCTCCCCAAGGAGATCGAGCGGATCACCAAGACGATCGAGACGACTGAAGCGGAAGCCGAAGGTGTCCGCGAGAAGCTGCGGAGCGCCGAGGCGGCGCTATCGGCGCTGAGCGGTGAGGTCGATCAGACGCTGGACAAGCGGATCCAGCTCCAGGACTCGATCGCCGGGCGCCAGGAGAAGCTGGCGCAGCAGCGCGGCGAGATGCGCAGCCTCATGGCCACGGTTGCCAATGCGCGTAGGCAACAGGCCTCTTACCGCGACCAGGCCGCGACGCTCGAAGAAGAGCGGCAGGGCCTGATCGAGGAGGCGAAAGAGGCGGCCGCTACGGCGAAGACTCTGAGCCGCGCCGACGCCATCTTCGCCGACCGCCGAAAGGCCCTCAACAAGAGCGTGAACGAAGCGGCTGACGCCCTGGGACGCGTCGACGCCGAGCTGCGCTCGCTCAAAGTGCAGAGGGAGAACGCCGAAGCGGTGCTGGCGCGAGTCGAGGCCCAGGCCTCGGCGAAGGGCGTACAGCTGCGCGGCATCGAGATGGAGCTATCGACGCTCAACGAGTCGATCGCGCGCGACGAGAAGGAGCTTGAAGGTGCGCGAGCGGAGTTGGAGAAGGTGCTGGAAGCGATCCCGAGCCAGGAGGGAACGCATCACCTGGAGGCGCGGGAGCGAGATCTGCACAGCCAGGTGCTGAGCAGCCAATCGCGGCTCTTCGACGCCGAGCGACGTACGCTGGAGACCGAGGCCGAGGTGCGGAAGTGGGAGACGGAGGCGGAGACGCTGCGCACTCGCATCGCCGAAGATGGCCTGGTGCTCACAAAGGACGGCGACGTAAGGCCGGATAAGGCGACTGCGGACGTGCAACTGCCGTCCTGGCTGGCGGAGGCCGAGGGCGGAGACGAGGGTAAAGGCCAGCGGCCGCCACTGGCTGGCGGTCAGCACGTCGAGCCGGACGCTCTTGCCAAGGAGATCGAGGGGTTGCGCTCGCAGATTCGCGCGCTGGGGCCAGTCAACGTCGAAGCGCTGGGCGACTACGAATCGCTACGTGAGCGGCACGACTTCCTCGCCGGCCAGGTGGAGGACCTGCGGGGTGCTGAGGAGTCTCTGAAGCGGGCGATCACAGAGCTGACGGCACTCATGCGCCGCAAGCTGGAAGCAACGTTCGAGGAAGTGGCGAAGGGGTTCGAGTCGTACTTCAAGATGTTCTTCGGCGGCGGCCACGCGCGACTGCGCCTGACTGACCCGAAGCATCCGATGGACTCTGGCGTCGACATTGAGGCAAGGCCGCCGGGCAAGAGGACGAAGAGCCTGAGCCAGCTTTCGGGCGGCGAGAAGGCGCTGACGTCGGTGTCGCTGCTGTTCGCGCTGCTGCAGGCGAACCCCTCGCCGTTCTGCGTGCTGGACGAAGTAGACGCGATGCTCGACGACGCGAACGTCGACCGCTTCGCGAACGCGATCCGCGATATCGCCCAGCGCACACAGTTCATTGTGATCACGCACAACCGTCGCACGATCGAGGTGTCGGACAGCATCTACGGCATCTCGATGGCGCCCGACGCCGCGTCGCGCGTGCTGTCGATGAGGCTGGGAGACGTGCCGCTCGACGCCGTCAAGCAGCCCAGCTCACAGAACTAGATGCCAGCCGGGCGTAACGGTGCCGGGTCTCAGGCGTACAATGGATGGAGACCTATGTCTGCTCCTCCCGTTATCCTCGCGCTCATACCAGAGCTGATCACAAGCGTCCGTGTGGAAAGCGGCGTGCAGCGGCTGGGTGGCCAGTTGCGCTCCGTCGAGACGGAGGAGGCGTTTCTACAGCAGCTCGCGTCGTCACCGGCGCTGGCCGTGTTCGACCTTGGCGAGCAATGGGTCGACCTCATGGGCCTCGTCGCGGCCTGCCACGAGGCTCGCGTGCCCGTGCTGGCGTTTGGGCCGCACGCAGACCTCGGTCGCCAGCGCGATGCCGTGCGAGCCGGGGTGGACTTCGTCTATCCACGAAGCAAGTTCATGGCCGATCCCAGCAGGTGCATGCGCAGCGCGATCTCCGGCACCAGCGCACAGACGACCTGAACCGCGAGCTACCGGCCAGCTCTAAGCGACCTCCGCTTGTCCTTCGCGAACGCGCGCCCATATCATCGGGGTGATGGTCAGGTTTTTCCGCCGCAAGAAGGACGACGAAGCAGCCAGCGAGGAGGGCGCGGCCGCCGAAGAGGGCGTGGCTGAGGAAGTCGAAGAACCGGCGGCCGCCGAAGTTGTGATGGCGGAGGACGCTGTTTCCGAGCGGGACGATGAGGAGGCAGCTCCCGTCGAAGAGGCCGTCGAGCGGACGCGCAAGACGTGGTTCGGACGCATTGGCGGTATCTTCAAGCGCGGCCTCGACGACTCGCTCTGGGAAGAGCTGGAGGAGACGCTGATCTCGGCTGACACCGGCGTGCGGACGACGATCCGCATCATCGAGGAAGTCCAGGCGCGCGTGAAGGAAGAATCGATCCGCGATCCGGACAAGGCCCTCGACGCGCTTAAGGACGAGCTTGTCGAAGTGCTGGACGTGGACACTGATCGGGGAAAGATATGGAGTCGGGGCGGCGACCTGGATTCGCCTGACGGGATGTCCGTGATCCTCGTCGTCGGCGTAAACGGCACCGGCAAGACCACAAGTATCGGCAAGATGGCGCACGCCTACAAAGCGCGGGGGAAGAAGGTCGTCCTCGCCGCCGCGGACACGTTCCGCGCCGCCGCCATCGACCAGCTCAAGAAATGGGGTGAGCACGCAGGCGTCGATGTCGTCGCTCACCAGCAGGGTGCCGATCCGGGCGCTGTGGTCTTCGACGCTCTGGCGGCCGCTGAGAAGCGCGAGGCGGACGTTGTAATCATCGATACAGCGGGCCGGCTGCACACGAAGGCGAACCTGATGGAGGAGCTGCGGAAGGTCGATCGCGTGATCCAGCGCAAGGTCCCGGATGCGCCGCACGAGGTGCTCCTGGTGCTCGACGCGACCAGCGGCCAGAACGCCATGCAGCAGGCGAAGTACTTTACGGACGCCGTCGGCGTCACGGCAGTCCTCCTCGCGAAGCTGGACGGCACGGCCAAGGGCGGAGTCGTCTTCTCCGTTTGTGATCAGCTGCGCGTCCCGGTGCGCTTCGTCGGTACGGGCGAGCGGCCGCAGGACCTGGCTCGCTTCGAGCCGCGGCGCTTCGTAGAGGCGCTCTTCGCCGGCTAGCGGGTCACGCTCGCCGTTTGGCCCTAACTCAGGGGCCATTGGAGATGGTCTACGAGTGTGAGAGCTCCATCGCCGATTGGTGGCGGGGCTCTCTTCGCGCTAGTCGCTCTCTATCGTCTGAGTTTCGTCCGGTTGGACTGATGTCGGAGGCTCGTCGTTCCGTGTTACGGCGGGGGCTTCCGGCGGCTCATCCGGGTAGTCGTCTTCTTCGAGCTCTTCGCGGGCTTCCTCGCGGCCGTAGAAGAAGACGGCGAGGGTGGCGATGCCACCGGTGGCGAGGACGGCGGTGATGGTGAGGTTTAGCTGCTGACCGGTCGCCAGGAAGATGACAAGCATGACGACGCTGAGGCCGGCGACGATGGCAAGTGAGGCAGGGTTCACGGGGCCAATTTAACAGGCGCCGGTTCAGGCGACCAGCGCGACGCGGCCGTCGACGGACACGAAGAGGATAGCGGCGGGGTCTTCCCGCCCGGACAACCACCCCACGCCCGGGGACCACTCCACAGCGGCGATACCCCTGAGAGTCCACCGAGACC
>JADFTG010000064.1 GCA_022560365.1 Chloroflexota bacterium
TCGAGCGCGGTCGCGGCGACCCGCTGAGCGAGCCGCGCGATCGCTCGCACGGCCCAGCCCGGCGTGAGGTCGGGCAGGTAGACCGCCAGCGGGATCTTGCGTCCGCGCGCCGCCAGCGCCACCGGGAAGCTGGCGTAACCGCCGGTGGAGAACACGACCTGCGGTTCGAAATCACCGAGGATCGTGCGGGCCTGCCGCACTCCGGCGGCGATCTTCGCCGCGTTGGCCGCCATCTGCCAGGGCATGCGGCCCCGGATCGGCGCCGCGCTGACTTCCCGGAAGGGGATCGCGGTGCGCTCGACGATCTGCGACTCGTTGCCCGCCAGCGTGCCGACGTACAGCAGGTCCAGAGCTTCACCGGTCGGCAGCTGCTCGCGCACCGCTTCCGCGACGCTGAGCGCCGGGTACACGTGCCCCCCGGTGCCACCGCCACTGAGGACTAGCCTCACGCCGGCCCCCTCTCGAAGGCCGGCCTGCGTTGCCGCCCGCGCGCCGCACGGGCGGTCGCTCGCGCTTTCGGTTTCTTATGCTCGCGGTACGTCGCTTCGTTCGAATAACGTGAGACGCTGAGGAGAATGCCAACGCCCGCCATCAGGCTGATTAGCGCCGACCCACCGTAGCTCAAGAACGGCAGCGGCACGCCCGTCAGCGGGATCGTGCGTGTGACCCCGGCGATGTTAATCAGCGTCTGGTACGAGATCCAGGCGATGATCCCGACACCCAGCAGCAGCGCGAAGTTGTCGTTCGATTTGAGTGTCACCTTGAGCGCCCTGAAGAGGAAGAACCCGAAGAGCGCCAGGATGCCCATGAGCCCGATGAAGCCGATCTCCTCGCCGAGGATGGCGAAGACACCGTCCGTGTGCGCGCCCGGCAGATAGAGGTGCTTCTGGCGGCTCTCCGCCCAGCCGATGCCAAACGGCCCGCCGCTGCCGAGCGCTATCAGCAGCTGGATGATCTGGAAGCCGAAACCCTGCGGGTCATCCTCGGGCCGGAAGAAGCTCGCCAGGCGGTCGAGCTGATACTCCCGCGTCGTGATCACCATGTAGCTCAGCGCGCTCCCTGCGCCGAGGAGCAGCGCCAGGTGTGTGATCGGCGCACCTGCCACGAAGAACAGCGTGCAGGCGACGAGGACGATGATTACCGTTGTCCCCATGTCCGGCTCGGCGATGATCAGCGCCCCGACGACGCTGAGCAGCAGCACGAACGGCACGAACCCCAGCGAGAACTGCTTGATGTCCTGCCCGCGGCTCGCCAGCCAGGCCGCCACATAGACGATCACAGCCAGCTTCGCGAACTCGCTCGGCTGCACTGAGACCGGCCCGTAGACGAGCCAGCGCGCCGCGCCGTTGCGCTCGACCCCGAGCGGCGACAGCACGAGCAGCAGTCCCAGCAGCGCGATCGCCAGCATCGGCACGCTCAGCGCCCGCAGCCGGTTGTAGTCGAGGCGCATGAAGAACACCAGCGCCGCCACTCCTATCAGAGCGAACACCGCGTGGCGTGCCACGAAGTAGTTCGGGTCACCGTACTCGTTGTAGGCGACGGCGAAACTCGACGTGTACACGGCCAGCAGACCAGCGATCAGCAGCATCGCCGTCGCCACCATCAGGTGGTAGTCCGGCTGTCCGGCGCGCAGGCTGCCCGCGCGCACGCGCTCGGCTTCTATGGCTGCACCTCGCGAAGGCTGCTCACCAGCTCGCGGAAGTGGTTTCCGCGTTCCTCGAAGTTGTCGTAAGCGTCGTAGCTTGTGCAGGCTGGCGAGAGCAGCACGACGTCTCCCGTCTGCGTCAGTCCGGCGGCGGCCTGCACGGCTTCGTCCATCGTCTCGACGCGAACGGTCTGCAGGCTTCCGGCCGCTGCCAACGCGTCCTGCAGCTTGCCGGCCGCCTCGCCGAAGAGAACGACGGCCCGGCAGCGTTTCTGCGCTTCGGCCGCCAGATCCTCCAGGGGAAGCTCCTTGTCGCGTCCGCCCATGAGCAGGACGACCGGCTCGTCAAAAGAGCGGATGCCGGCGAGCGTGCGCTCGGGCGTCGTGGCGATGCTGTCGTTGAAGTAGGAGACGCCATCGGCTTCGGCCACGAACTCGAGCCGATGCTTCATGCCGCCGAAGGCGCGCACGCCGATCGCGACTGCCGCCGGCGACGCGCCACAGGCCAGCGCGATAGCGGCGGCGGCGACTGCATTCTCGCGGTTGTGTTCGCCGCGCAGACGGACGTCGTCGAGTGCGAAGAGCGGCTGCTCGTTGTCGTTCCAGCGCCAGATCGCGGTCCCGTCGCGGACGAAGACCGCGTCGCCGGGCGCGGCGTCGGTCATGCTGAACCAGGCCAGCCGCCCGTGCACTTTTGCCGCCAGCGCCCGCGTCTCGGCGTTGTCGTAGCCTAGCACCGCGATGTCGTCCGCCTCCTGGAAGGCCAGGATGCGGGCCTTGAGCGCGCGGTAGTCGTCCCAGTGGAAGCGGTCCAGGTGGTTAGGCGTGATGTTGAGCACGGCGGCGATGTGCGGGCTGCGCTCCACCAGCTGCAGCTGCGTGTGGCTGACCTCCAGCACGGACCAGGTGTATGGCCGGATGTCCGCCAGGTGGTCGAGCAGACCGACGCCGATGTTGCCGCCGACGAAGATGTCGCGGTCGTCCGCCTTTAGCATCTCGCTGACGAGCGCCGTCGTCGTCGACTTGCCGCTCGACCCGGTGATGCCGACTATCGGCCCCGGGCAGAGCTCGAAGAAGAGGCCGACCATCGAGAGGAAGGGCACGCCGTGGTCGCGTGCCGTCTTCAACTGCGGCAGGTTCAGCGGCACTCCCTGCGAGACGAATAGTGCTTCCGCCGCCGCGATCGCTGTTTCGTCGTTCGTGCCGAGCGAGAGGTTTACGCCCAGCCACTCGACGTCGCGCAGCCGCTCGGCCAACCGCTCTCGCGTCTTCGAGTCGGATACGGTGACCTCGGCGTGGTGGCGCGAGAGGAAGCGCACCATGTCGACGCCCTCGACGCCCAGGCCGACGACGGTCACGCGCTTGTCCGTGAAGTCGAATTCGAGAAGTCGTCGCGTGTCGATCATGAGTAAACCTCCAGCGCCAGCGCCACGCCGACCAGCGCGCCGAGCAGACCGACGACCCAGAAGCGGACCGTCGTCTGCACTTCGCTCCAGCCGCCTTCTTCGAAGTGATGGTGGATCGGTGTCTTGCGGAAGATTCGCTTGCCGCCGGTCAGTTGGAAGTAGGCGACCTGCAGGCCGACGGAGGCGCCCTCGATCACGAAGATGATCCCGATCAGCGGCAGGACCAGCCACTGGCCTGTCATGAAGGCGACGACGGCGAGCGCGCCGCCCAGCGCCAGCGCCCCCGTATCACCCATGAACACGCGCGCCGGGTAGGCGTTATGCCACAGGAAGCCGGCACAGGCGGCCGCGGCAGTGAAGGAGAACGCGCCGAGAAACATCTGCTCCTGGTGCAGCGCCAGGATCCCGTAAGCAGAGAACGCAATCGCCAGCGTCCCCGCCGCCAGGCCGTCCAGCCCGTCCGTGACGGCGACGCCGCCGGCGGTCAGGACAACGACGCCGATGGCGATCGGCACGTAGAGCCAGCCCAGGTCGTGGCGTCCCTCGTACGGTACGTTGACTGTCTGCAACTCCAGGAACTCGTACAGGCCGATCGCGGCGCCAACGCCGATAGCGATGAACGCGAGGAGCTTCACGCGCCGCTGGAGCGCCGCCTGGCGCCGTCCTTCCAGCGACCCGAGGTCATCGACGAAGCCCACCGCGGCGAGGCTGCCACCGACGAGCAGCGGCAGACCGATCGAGTAACGGCCGAAGAAGTTGGCGGCAAGCGTGAAGGCGGCGATCGTCAGCACGATGAGCAGCCCGCCCATCGTCGGCGTGCCCGCCTTCGCCTGGTGCGTCTCCGGTGCCCACTCGCTGATCTCCTTGCCGACGTTCTGCCGGCGCAAGAGAGCGACCGTGGGATACCCCGCCGCCACCGTCGCTGCCAACGTCATCGCCGCCAGTACCAGTGCATAGATCATCCAGAGGTTCCGTCAGGCTTACTGGTGAGCGCGTCCACGAGGCTCTCCAGGCCGACCGCGCGCGAGGCCTTGACCAGCACGTGGTCACCCTCGCGCAGCTCGTTGCGCAGCGCCTTGGCCGCCTCGTCCGCTGATTGGATTAGCGTTGCGTCCTGACCTGCCGCGCGCGCCTCTTCGGCGAGCACACGGGCGTCGTCGCCGACGACGTAGAGGGCGTCGCAGCGTCCCTTTGTGTACCGGCCGACGCGACGGTGCCCTTCCTCCTCGGCGGCGCCCAATTCGCGCATATGACCGAGCACGGCGATGCGCCGGCCCGGCAGCTCCGCGAGCAGGTCGAGCGCGGCGACCATCGAATCCGGGCTCGCGTTGTAGCTGTCGTCGATGATCGTGCAGCCGTTGACGCCTCCACGCACGGTCAGTCGCAGGGCGGCGCGGGCCTCGGCCAGCGCCGCCACGATCTCCTTGAGCGACATTCCTTCGCCCAGCGCGACGGCGGTCGCGGCCAGCGCCGGGTAGACGTGGTGGCGCCCGGGCAACGGGCACTCCGCGCGCACGCTCTTGCCCTCGTGCGTGATCGTGAAGCTGATGCCGTCCAGGCCGCGCGTCTCGATGTCGGAGCCGCGGACGTCGCATTGCTCTCCGAGGCCGAAGAGTAGCGTGCGGGCCTTGGTCCAGCGGGCCATCACCGTCACCCGCGGATCATCGCCGTTGAGGACCGCCAGGCCGTCCGCCGGCAGCGCTTCGACCAGCTCCGCTTTCGCCGCGCCGATCGCGCCGATCGACCCCGCGCGCTCCATGTGCACCGGCCCGACGTTCGTCACGACGCCTACGTCAGGCGCGGCGATGTCCGCCAGGAGCTCGATGTCGCCCGGCACGTACATGCCGAACTCGAGAACGGCCCGCTCGTGCTCCTTCGTAAGCTGCAGGAGCGTCAGCGGTATTCCGATCTCCGTGTTGATGTTGGCCTCACTCTTGAGCGTTCGGTAATGGCTGGAGAGCACGGCCGCCGTCAGTTCTTTACACGTTGTCTTGCCCACGCTGCCCGTGATTCCGACAACGCGGACGTCGTGCCGGCGGCGCCAGAACGAAGCGAGCCGTTGCAGCGCGCCCAGCGGGTCGCTGACGTGGAAGACGGCGCGCCCGCCTGCCTCCACCGGCCGCGAGACGACCGCGCCGGCGGCGCCGGACTTGAAGGCGTCCGGGACGAAGTCGTGCGCGTCGTAATTCTCGCCGCGCAGAGCGAAGAAGAGGTCGCCCTCCGCCGCTTTTCGCGAATCGATGATGCCGCGGCGGAACGTTGCGCCTTCAGGCGCGCGCGCGGCGACGAGCGTTCCGGCGGTCCCTTCGAGGATGTCGTTGACTGTAAGCATGATCAGTCCTGCAAGTTCGAGACGAGCACTTCCTCCGTCGGTGGCACCTTCAGGTATGCTAGCGCCTGCTCAGCGAGGCGGCTGAATACCGGCCCGGCGACGACTGTTCCCCAGGGCACGTCTTCCGGCTCGTCTATCTTTACCAGCACTGCGATAGCCGGGTTTTCCAGGGGCGCGACGCCGACGAGGGACGATATGTATGCGTTGGGCTTGTAGCCTCCGTTCTCGGTAGCGATGTTCGCCGTGCCTGTCTTAGCGCCGAAGCTGTAGCCCGGCACGTCCAGATAGGCGGTGGGAACCCCTTCTGAGACAACGCCCATCATGTCGAGTAGGGTTCGTGCCGATTCCGGACTTATCACCTGCCGCACGGCCTCTGGCTTGACGACCTGACTCCCCAGCGGGCCGATGATCTCGTTCACCAGCTGCGGCTTCATCAGCACGCCGTCGTTGGCGATTGCGGCGACGGCCATCACCATCTGTAGCGGCGTCACGGCGATGCCCTGCCCGAAGCTGTTCGTCGCCATGTCCACCGGGTGCCAGCCCGTCGGATCGCTATCCGGCGTCCGGACGCGGCCGTCGACCTCACCCGAGAGGCCGCTGTCGGACGTTACGCCGAAGCCGAAGCGTTCGACGTAGTCGTAGAAGTTCGTCGCCCCGCTGAGGCTAGCCAGCCAGGCCGCGCCGGTGTTCAGGCTCTTCGAGAGGATCTGTTGCACGGTCTGCGAACCGTTGGCGGAATTGTCCCAGTTGTAGATGCTCCAGCCGCTTACGTGGACGACGCCCTCGTCATACCACCACGTGTCCGGCGAAACGAGGCCAAGGTCGAGCGCGGCCGCCGTCGTCACCAGCTTGAAGACGGAGCCAGGCTCGTATGTGTCCGTGATGGCCCGGTTGCGGAAGAGCGCCTGCTTCGAGTGGTCGCTCAGATCAGGCTTGGTGAGGTCGAACGTTGGTCGGCTCGCCATCGCCAGTACCTGGCCCGTCTCGGGCTGGATGACGATGATGGTGCCGCCTTCCGCCTTGTTGTCGCGGATCGCTCGGTCGAGCTCCTGCTCGGCCAGGCGTTGGATGTAGCGGTCGATGCTCAGCACGACGTTCGCGCCGGGTCGTGGCGGTATCTCCGAGCGGTCTCCAAAGGCCAGCTGGTTGCCGATGCCGTCGCGCTCGTAAATCACCTGCCCCGGGCTCCCGCCGAGGATCGAGTCGAGGTCGATCTCGAGGCCCGTCAGGCCGCTGTTCTCCTGTCCGACGAAGCCCAGGAGCTGCGCCGCCAGATTGCCCTCCGGGTACGTGCGACGGCTGCCCTCTAGCAGGCGTACGCCGGGAAGGCGGAGCTCACGCACGGCCACCCCTTGCCCGTAGTTCAGGCCCCGTGCCACCGGCACCTCGAACACCTCCGTGTCGCGG
>JADFTG010000065.1 GCA_022560365.1 Chloroflexota bacterium
CAACCTCTATCACGTCTATGGCTACTACTATCCGAACGATCTGCGCGTAGAGGGGCTCTATAACTGGCTGGAGAAGGGCGACCTGTTCGGTGCCAGCCTGCCGCTCTTGGGGCGCCTGGAGACGGTGCAGTTCTTCTCGATCGTGATGGTCGTATCGTTCCTTGTGCTTCTCCTGGGCACGTTCATTCGGCTTGAGCTGCTGAGCCGGCCGGCCGAGCCAGAGGCCACGTGACGGACTCCGCGCCGCACCTGCGCATCGGCAGCCGCACGGTCAACGTCTACCACATCGCCTTCATCGCCATTATCTTCTTCGCCGGCTTCACGCGCTTCTGGCGTCTGGACCAGCCGGAGCAGTGCTACTTCGACGAGGTCTATTTCCCAACGACGGCCGCGGAGATCCTGCGCGGCGACAAGGCCGCCTGGGAGTACTTCGGTCACGAGAACACGCACCCGCCGCTTTCGAAGCTGCTCATGGCGGCCGGGCAGGGGATCTACGGCCACAAGGACTACAAGGGCGCAGACAACGGATGCTGGGGCGACGCAGAGGACGAGAGCAAGCGCACCGACCCTGACTGGCTCTACGACCCGGTCGGCTGGCGGATGCCGGGCGCCCTGGCCGGCGTCGGCGCGGTCGTCTTCATGTACATGCTGGCGCGAACGCTCTTCCGCAGCGAGATCGCCGGCCTCGCCTCCAGCTTCTTGCTGGCGGCAGACGGATTGGTGTTCGCGCACGCGCGGATCGGGACACCGGACGCGCTGGTGCTCTTCTTCATCGTCGGCACCTTATATTTCCTCGTCTCGAACCGTTGGGCGCTCGCCGGGGTCTTTTTAGGTCTGGGCGCGGCCACCAAATGGAACGCCGCCTTCATCGTCTTCCCGGTCCTGCTCTACTTCATCTGGCGCTTCTACGTGCGCTGGCGGGAGTCCCAACCCGACCGCGAGCTGAGACCGGCGGAGCGCGTGCTGCTAGGCGGCGCCGCTCTGATCGGGCTTGGCGCGGCGGCTTCGGTGCCGCTGTACATCAACGAAGGTCACTTATCGTCGACGGTGTTGATCGGGTCCGGCGCGCCGGCGGCGCTCGGGTTGTTCGTTATCCTCGGCGGCCTCCTGGCCATCGCCAGCGATTCCTCGCTGCGGTCGAAACCGCGCGCGCAGGTGTACCTGCAGGCGGCGCTCTCCCTGCCGATCTTCTTCATAGCACTGCCGTTCGCCGTCTACATGGCGACGTACATACCGATGTTCGCCGCAGGCTGGGGCCTTGACCACTGGTGGTACCTCAGCGACGAGTCATACAAGTTCCACGCCAGTCTCATCGCCTCGCATGGCTGGCAGTCGGAGTTCTGGCAGTGGCCGATTAACGCTCGTCCCGTCTTCTTCTGGGTTGAGGGCGGCACATATAGCAAGATCTACAACCTCGGCAATCCGCTCGTCTACTGGATGTCGCTGCCGGCGTTGGCGTTCTCGCTCTGGCAGGGCGTCAAGTTCATCCGCATCCGCATTGAGGAAGGGTCACGTATCGCCATCTGGGGCCGCTTAGGGGAGCGGCAGGCGGCGCTGATCTTCGTTTTCATCTGCTGGCTAGTACTCTGGCTCTTCTGGGCCACGAACCCACGCACGCTCTTCTCCTACCACTACATACCGGCGTTCGTGTTCGCCGTGCTGGCGCTGGGATACGTCGTGCACTGGCTGTGGCACGAGAGCCATTTCGATCGGTCGCGGCAGATCGCGATCGTCTTCCTGGTGGCGGTGGGCGTGACGTTCGTCTATTTCTATCCGCACCTGGCGGCGGTCGACGTGCCGCAGTGGCTGGACGACCAGTACTACTGGTTCAGCTCCTGGCGCTGAGGGGTACTAGGGCGTGCTTGCCGCTGTCTACCTCCTGAGCCTCGCCCTGGCGGGCATCGCTGCGGTCACGGTGCTTCTGCCGAACGCCCCGGTGATGGTGCGGCTGGCCGGCGGCTTCATCGCCGGCATCGTCGTCGCCGTCTGGGTCACGTACGTCATCGCGCTCGGGTTCTCACCGCTCACCGACGAATCCCTCCTCGTCGGAATCTTCGTCTCGATCGTCGTCAGCGTCGGCGTCCTCGTGGCGCTTGTCCCGCGCCTGCGGCTCGCTGACTTCCGTCTCAGGCCGCTCGAGATCGCGCTGATTGGACTGGCGCTGATCTTCTCGTTCTGGCTGATGGACCAGCGTCTGTCGGTCAACGACGATGCGCCCGGCAACCCGGTGGTGGTCTCCGCGAACACCTGGGGCGACACGGCGCTTCACGTGTCGCTGGCGCGCTCCTTCTCGCAGGGCGACAACTATCCGACCGAGTACCCGTTTTACGCCAACGAGCCGATCCGCTACCACTTCGGGTATGACTTCTTCGCTGGCGCGCTGGAGAAGGGTGGCTTCAACGTGCCGATGGCGTTCAACCTGCCGGGCGCGCTGGGCTTCGCGGCGATGATGATGCTGCTCTTTGCACTCGCGCGCTTGCTTTTCGCCGGCCATGGAGGCGGCACGAAGGATCCGGGGAGCTTACGCAACTTCGGCGTCTGGACCGGCCTCGTCGCCGTCGTGCTCTTACTCACGAACAGCTCCTTTGCCTTCGTCCGCTACTTCGAGCAGTACGACACTATCCCCGAGGCGTTGAAGCCGACGCACTGGTTCGAGGAGCACTACCAGTACCTGGCTGTCGGACCGTACACCAGCGATATCATCACGATCTTCAACACGCCGAACGTCTACCTGACGCAGACGCACCTGATCGTCGGGATGGCGCTCGTGCTCTTCGTAGCCTTCGGGCTCGTGCAGCCTCTGCGCGAGGGCGTTTCGCTGACGCGCCAACGTGGAGCGCTGCTGGGCGTGCTCTTTGGGCTCAGCTTCTGGCTCAACGGTGTGCTCTACATCTCAGCCGGCGTTTTCTTCGGTGTGTTGCTGGTGGTGTTCGCCGTGCTGGCGGCGGCGCGACACGACGACTTCACGCGGCAGCTCTGGGCGAAGGCGAAGGAGGCGGCCTGGTTTATCGTGCCGGCGCTTGGCCTGGCGATCCCGCAGGCGATCTGGCTGAACGGCGGCATGGGCACGGAGGGCAACGTTCAGACGCAGATCGGCTACCTCGTCTGCTCGTCGCCGGACGCCTCGTGCTGGAGCAACGGCGGGATGGACCTGCTGAACATCGGTCACTGGGGGGACTTCGCGGAGTACTGGTGGCTGAACGTTGGCCTGGCGGTCCCGCTGATGGCCCTGGCGATGATCTGGGGCTCGAACTCAGACCGCAAGATCTTCCTGGCGGCGATGGCCGTGTTCGTCTTCGGCAGCATGTTCCAGCTGAGCCGCGATCTGGGCGGGCACAACCACAAGATATTCAACCTCTGGGAGAACCTTACGAACCCGTTCGTCGCCTTCGCGCTTGTCGGCCTGTGGAACGTCTCGTCCCAGCGCGTGCAGCTCGGCTTCGCAACGATCGACGGGCGGGTCGTCCGCGCTGCGGCGAAGTTCGTCGTCGTGCCGGTCGTCTTCGTCTTCCTCGTACTCTCCGGCCTGCTCGACTTCATGACGATCAAGAACGACTTCAAGGTGGAGGTCTTCGGCGACAAGCGGCCGACGATCGAGTGGATCGACGAGAACCTGCCTCGCGATGCTGTCTTCCTGACGGCCTGGGGCGAGCTATACGTCGCGCCCAACCTGGCGGGTCGCGGCGTGTACCTGGGCTACGATCCGTGGGCGGCCAGCGCTGGTTACGACGCGGAGACGCGCAGGCAGCGCACTGCCGAGATGTACGGCGCGCCCGACAAGGTGGCCGCTTGCCGGCTTCTGCTTCAGGAGGAGATCGACTACGTGCAGATCGGTCCGCAAGAGCGGGCCTCGGGTCGTTTCCCGCTGGACGCCGCGCTGTTCGAGCGAGACTTCGTAGCCGCCGGCAGCGTCGATGAGGCCGGTGGCCCCGTCACCTATTACGACGTGGCGGCTTCTTGCGGGGACTCTGTCTCCGTCGCTGCCGCGGGCTAGCTCAGACTGCCTGGCGCTCGTCGTCGGCCTTGCGTTGATGTGGCCAGATGATGAGTGAGTTGAACGTCCAGTTCCAGGTGAAACCCAGCAGTGCACCGATGGCGCTCGAGATGTAAGGCGCCAACGTGCCGATGAGGCTCTCGTCGCCCGCTGCGTCGCGCAGGATCGGCGTCAGCGCGTTGACCGTCACAACGACGATGATCGGGCTCATGATCGAGCTGACCTGGAACTTGATGAAGCGCTGGCCGATCCAGCCGGCGCGCGGGCGCCAGCGGAACGTCCAGCGGTCGTGCAGGTTGAACTGGCAGATGATGGCGATCTCCACCGCTACGATCGAGGCGATGAGCAGCCGGATGTCCGAGTGCGTGAAGAGGCCGAGGTCCGTCGAGGTGTCCTGGTTCGGCAGGAACCAGAAGACGGGCGCGTCGTAGACGAGGAAGAGGAAGAACTGGAAGATCGCGAAGCCCACGCCGCCGACGATGACGAACTTCACGAACGTCGTGGGCAAGTGGAGCCGGTGGGCGAGCCTGGCGGCTGCCGTCGTCCCTTCTTCTTGTTCGTTGTCGTCTTCGGGGTACATAGCGGGCTTTCCAATTATATCGGCCGGGGCCTACTACGGTTGGACGGCCGCCGCGCGAGGCGCGTTGCAGGCGCGGGGTCAGGCGACGTCGCGCCAGGGACGCTCGCGGCGCATGCGTATGAGACCGTGCACGTCTTCCATGATCGTCCCGCCAATCTTCACGCGCGTGTCCGTGTCTTCGACCCAGCGCACGGGCACGTCCTTGATCCGGTAGCCCATCTTCTCAGCGAGGATGAGAAGCTCTGTGTCGAAGAACCAGTTGTTGTTCTTGATTCGCGGCAGAACGCGCTCGGCCACCTGGCGACTGATCGCCTTGAAGCCGCACTGGGCGTCGCTGAATCGCGTGAAGAACAGGCCCTTGATCATGGTGTTGTATCCGGACGTTAGGATCCGCCGCTTGAGCGAGCGCGTCACCTGCGATCCCTTCATCAACCGCGAGCCGGTCGCGACGCCGTAGCCGTCTTCCGCCACGGCCCTCGCCAGCGCCGGAAACGCCTCGATGCCGGTCGAGAGGTCGACGTCCATGTAGGCGCGGACTTCGGCGTCGCCCTCGCCCCAGACTTGCTTCAGGGCGAAGCCGCGGCCCTTGCGCTCGATGCGGACGTACTCGACCTCGCCCGGGAACTGCTTCTCGAGCTCGCGGCTGACGGCGGGCGTGTCGTCGATCGAGGCGTTGTCGGCGATGCGGATGCGCCAGTCGTAGGGAAAGTCGGTGCCGGCGAGGAACGCACGCAGCTCTGGGATCGACTGTGGTAGTGCGCGCTCTTCGTTGTAAACGGGGATCACGACGTCGACGCGGGTCATTGCGCGCTCATCGTATCGGCTCACCTTGTGCCGGTCGAGCGCGGATCAGAGGATGATGCGCCGCGGCTGTCCGGTGGCGGTGCGGCGGAAGTTGTGGAAGACGAAGTGGCCGTCCTCGGTCTCGACATAACATCTGCGCCCGCCCTCGGCCGATGCGGCCACGTCGCGTATGGCCGCCTCAGCGTCGGCCCGTAGAGTCGCCGTCAGCGAGAAGGCGTCTGTATCGAGCACGGTCTGCACCTGCGCGGCCGCCAGCTCGTTGAGCCAGCCGGTCAGCAGCTCCGCCCAGCCGAGGTGGAAGGCGTTGTCCGCGAAGCCGGCGGCTATCTTCTGGTGGTTCGTGTCGGGCGCGATGATGAGCGTGCTGGGGCCGAAGTTCGGCAGCGCCAGGTCCGACAGCAGCCGGTAGAGCATCTCGAGCCGTTCGTCGGCCGCCAGGGCAGACGTTGTGCGGAAGTGTCCGATGTCGAAAGCGATGGCGGTGCGCTCCTTTGTTCGCGTCACGGCGCCGGCGAACCACTCTTCGTACTCGGCGAAGCCGTCGGCGATGAGTGAACGCTGGACGGCGATGCAGTCGAGTGCCGCCCGGAGGAGAGGCATGGCCGATGAGTACGACGCCCTCACGGTGACTGCACAGGCGTCGGCGAGATAAGAGAAGGCGCGTGACCACATCGTGAAAAGGCCGACTGCCTGTGGTGAGCGTGCCCTGGCGTTCGCGGCGACGACCTGCAGCTGTACGTTCATCACTCGCTCGAAGAGGAAGAGGTCGTCTGGGAGGAGGAAGTTTGTCTGCCGGTGGGCGTCGAGCACCGCCGCCGTCGCCGACGTTGGGCGCGGCGGCAGCGAGTACCGCTCCGGGAACGCCTCCAGCCGGAAGCGGAGTTTCGGCCGCGGCTTGTCGTCGGTCACGCGGGGCTACTGCCAGCCCTTGGTGGCGCCCTCGATCATCGCCAGCGGGCCGACGGGCCACTTAAAGCCGTGGACCATCGCCTTGTTGATGTCCTCCGGGCTGGCGATGCCTTCCTCCAGCACCTTCTGTGCCTCGCGGACGGCGGCGAAGTAGATGCGGTTGGCGATGAATCCGTAGCGCCCCGGAGCGTCCTTAACGCGTACCGACGCCTTGCCCGCCCGGCTGCACAAGTCTTCGACCGCAGCGATCGTCTCCTCCGCCGTTTCGGGTGCGTGCACGATCTCGACGAGCTGCATGACGGGCGCCGGGCTGAAGAAGTGCATGCCGACGAACCGCGGCCGCCTCGCCTCCGACACGCCCTTGTTGATGTCGGAGATCGCAAGCCCGGAGGTGTTGGAGGCGAAGATCGCCTCCGGCTTGACGGCCTCGTCGAGCTCTCCGAAGACCTTCTTCTTGAGGTC
>JADFTG010000066.1 GCA_022560365.1 Chloroflexota bacterium
CTACAAGACGTATCGAATATACGAGAAGGCGCTCTCGTGAAAGTGCTCATCACGGGCGCCAGTGGTTTCCTGGGCTCGCACATCGCGGAGCAGTTCGCCGCCGCGGGGCACGAGATCCGGCTTCTCCTGCGCAGAACCAGCAGCCGGGAGTTCCTGACCTTCTCGTACAAAGAGGCGATCGGAGACGTGACGGATCCGAACTCGCTTCGGCCAGCAGTCGAGGACGTCGACGCAGTCGTGCACCCGGCCGGGCTAATCAAGGCGCGGAGTGAGGCCGAGTTCCGCGCCGTCAACGACGAGGGCACGTCGAATCTCCTCAAGGCGATCGAAGAGCGGACGCCCGACCTGCGGCGCTTCATCTACATCTCGAGCTTGTCGGCGCAGGGCCCAAGCCCGGGCGGTGCGCCGCGACCGACCGAAGCCAAACCGAAGCCCGTGAGCGCATATGGACGCTCGAAGTTAGGCGGCGAGACCGCGACGCGCTCCTCGGCGGTGGCGGGCCGTTCGGTTATCTTCCGCATGCCGGTGATCTACGGACCCCGGGATCCGGCGCTGCTGCCGTTTTTCAAGGCCGTGCGCTATCGCGTCGCGCCGCTATTACGCGGCGGCCGCAACCGGCTGTCGATCATCTATGCGAGCGATGCGGCGAAGGCCGTCGTGGAGGCGACGACGGCAGAGGCGAACGTTGGCGGCCAGACTTACTCTCCCGAGGACGGCGCGGTATACGCCTGGCGCGACCTGCTTTCGGCGATCGAGAGTGCGAGCGGACGACGCGCGCTCATGCTGCCGGTGCCGCTGATCGGCTACCAAGCGGCGGGCTTGGCCAGCGAGCTGTTCGGCCGGATCACCGGCCAAGCGCAGGTGTTCGACCGCGACAAGGTTCGCGAGATGCGCCGGCGCGCCTGGGTCTGCTCTTCCGAGGCGCTGCGGGAGGAGCTTGGCTGGCGACCGAGCGTTCAGATCGAGGAGGGTGCGCGGCTGACGCATCAGTGGTACCGCGAGGCCGGCTGGTTGTAGGCTCTCGAAGGCGTCCGATCGACGTTACGGACGGTTATAACTCGGTAAGACGTTCGCCCGTTCCGCGCTAACGAGCGCCACCATAGCTGCGTCTGCTGAAGATAAGCAGCCTGCGCGCTTTACAGGTCTTGTTTGCACCCGTTTCTCCACATTATCGCATGACTTCTAGCCTCTCGCACCTCTTGCGGTGCGGGACGATATGTTAATCTAGAGACGTTGACAAGGGCCGAATTCTCACCTGATGAGGGTGGGGAACGGGGGACCCAAAAACCAGTGGGGTGAATTCCCGCCTCGGCGGGATAGGCAATCTCCTTTAGCCGAACCCGACAGCTAACCCCGTAGGCACCAGGAGAGGCTACCGGAGCATAATCGGAGAGACCCGGGGCAAGCCTCGGGTCTCTCTTTGTGCAACGGCGGCCTCTGCTAGAAGGGAGCTGTGACATGGTCACCATGCCAAGCCGCAGTGCCGACGCTGACGAGGCACGAGCCACGCAGAAGCGAGCCGCGCTTCTGTTCATCGAGCAGTTCAGGAACCGAAATGGCGACCGCCCCAACGAGGGCAACGGAGACGAATACGGTGTGCCGGATGGCGGCCCGCGGTACCGGGCGTACACGCTGGGCAACTTCCGGGATATCCCGCAGGTGAAAGAGCGCCTGAGCGACGAGCAGATCTTCGCGATCGATGTGGTCGCGCGGGTGCTGCCGTTCAAGACGAACAGCTACGTTGTCGACGAGTTGATCGATTGGGACGACGTGCCCGATGATCCGATCTTCGTGCTCAACTTCCCGCAGAAGGAGATGCTCAAGCCGCAGCATTTCGATGAGATGGCAGCGCTTGTCCGGCGCGACGCGCCGAAGGCAGAGATCGACGCGCTGGCCAACCGCATCCGGCTGAACCTGAACCCGCACCCGGCAGGCCAGATGGAGCACAACGTGCCCGAGATCAACGGCACGAAGCTCACCGGCATGCAGCACAAGTACCGCGAGACGGTGCTCTTCTTCCCGAGCAACGGGCAGACGTGCCACGCCTACTGCACCTTCTGCTTCCGCTGGCCGCAGTTCGTCGGTATGGACGAGCTGAAGTTCGCGATGCGAGAGACTGAGCTGCTGGTCGAGTACCTGCGGGCGCACCCGGAGGTCAGCGATGTGCTGTTCACGGGCGGCGACCCGATGGTGATGCGCACGAAGAACCTGGAGCGCTACATCCGGCCGCTGCTGGAGGCGAAGCTGCCAAACCTGAGGACGATCCGCATCGGAACGAAGGCGCTGGGATACTGGCCGTATCGCTTCACGACGGACGAAGACGCGGACGACGTGCTAAGGCTGTTCCGCGAGGTGTCCGCCGCCGGAATCCACCTCGCGGTCATGGCTCACTTCAACCACGGGCGCGAGCTGAGCACGAAGGCGGTCGAGGACGCTATCCGAAACATTAGGGAGACGGGCGCCGAGATCAGGACGCAGTCGCCACTGATGCGCAACATCAACGACGACCCGAGGGTCTGGAGCGAGATGTGGCGCCGACAGGTGGACCTGGGTTGCATTCCCTACTACATGTTCATCGCTCGTGATACCGGGGCTCAGGAGTACTTCAGCGTGCCGCTGGTGCGGGCGTGGGAGATCTTCCGCGAGGCTTACACTTCCGTCAGCGGCGTCTGCCGCACGGTGCGCGGGCCGAGCATGTCGGCCGACCCAGGCAAGGTGCAGGTGCTGGGCGTGGCGGAGGTCGGCGGCCGCAAGGTGCTGACGCTGCGCATGCTGCAGGGCCGCAACCCGGACTGGGCGATGCGTCCGTTCTTTGCGGAGTACGACCCGTCCGCGGTCTGGCTGAGCGACCTGCGACCGGCGTTCGGCGAACGTGAGTTCTTCTGGGAGCGAGAGCTGCAGGAGACGTACGCAGCAGACGCCCGCGAACCGGCCGGCGTTAGCTAACGCCGCGCCTCAAGCCAGACCAGGCCGGGAGTCCGCAAGGGCTCCCGGTTCTTCTTGCGCAGGGTTCAGCGATCCCTGAAGACGGCGTGAGAGTTCCGTTAAATCAGGAGACGTCGGCTGCTATCTCTACGAAGCAAGACCCTACGGTCAGGCCGGAGGCTGTCCGCGCGGCGGCAGTCCAGCCAAGAGCACTGAGGCGGGCCAGCAGCCGATGCTGGCATTTGTTCGAGAGTGCGCTTTGTGGATATAATCCGCGCCGATAGACATAAGCTGAGTTGGGCCGCTGGTGGATGACGCCCCTGGATGTGTGGTGGGCCCGACCGGGAGGATTGCCCGCACATGCCGCTCCAAGTGGAGCAGATAACTCGCCGCCTGAGAGGCGCCTGGTGGTGGTCGCGCACGGTGGCAGGGCCGTGGCTCGGCGACCGGCGCCGCGCCGTGTCTCACGTTGCGCTGCTGACGGTCGCTGTCGGCGCCATCGGCGCGGGGGTCGTGGGAGTGGAGCGGCGGACAGGCTCGCCCGGCGACCTGGCGTACCTGACGCCGCCGGACCCGTCGAGCGACGAAAGCCTGCGCCTGAGGACAGATACTGCGACGGGCGCGGAGGGTCAAACGCCGGAGACGTCTGCTGTCGCTGACTCCACACCAGTGGCGTACCGGACGCACGAAGTGCAGCCGGGCGACACGCTATACGGCATAGCTGAACAGTACGGCGTCGACGCGCAGTACTTGCTGTGGAACAACCCAGAGCTGACGATAAACCCGGACCTGCTGATCATCGGCGCGAGGGTGCTCGTACCGGGAGTCAATGGCATCGTTTACGACGTGCGCCTCGGCGACACGATCAACGCCATCGCAGCGACGTACGACATCGACCCTGGCGATGTCGTGAGTTTCGCGCCGAACGAGCTGGCTTCGGCGGACTTCATCATCGAAGGGTCGGTGCTTGTCCTGCCGGGCGGGGTGCCGCCCCCACCGCCGGTTCTTCCCGAGCCGCTCGACCCGCCGGCGCTGGGCCCAGTGCCGGCGGGTATCGGATCGACCACCGGGTCAGCTTTCACGAGCGTCAGTTTCATCTGGCCGCTGAACGGAACGCTCTGGGGTGGCTTCGGCCCGCGCTGGGGGAGCTTTCATAGGGGGATCGATGTCGGCGCAAACGCGGGAACGGCCGTGGCGGCAGCGGCGTCCGGCCAGGTCGTTCTCTCGACCTACAGCGATAACGGTTACGGGAGCTACGTCATCGTCCAGCACGCGGACGGTTCACAGACGCTGTACGCGCACCTTTTAGAGCGCTACGTCGTGCTGGGACAGAACGTGGGCCAGGGCGAGGTCATCGGCGCCGTGGGCTGCAGCGGCTGGTGCAACGGCAATCACCTGCACTTCGAGGTCATCATCGGGGGCGGCGTCGTGAACCCACTGGCGTACCTGCCGTAGCGCGCTCAGACGGCGGGCGTTTTCTCGCACGGGCCAAGCCCTATCGCGAGTTGCCCAGCTTGGTAGCGATCGCGTTGAGCGCTTGCTTGTGCTGGGCGAATTTCTGCTCCCAGAAGTCGACGTTCTGCGCCACCACCGCCTGAACAAAGCTCGTCTTGTTCTGCTGAATCTGGGTATTCATGAAATTCTCGCCTACAAGCGAGAATTCGACACTCGCGGCCTGCAATACCACTATTTCCTCGAAGGTAAGGTGCTTGTAGAGCAGTCCGACATTCAGAAGATTGTTGGCAGTGACGGTCAGAAAGCGCGAAAGATCGAAATAGCCGAAGTAGTTTGCCAAGTTGTTGGCGTTAACAGCGTTTCTGTATCGCTGAAGTTCCTCCAGCCAACTATCTATCCTTAGCACGTTCAGTTTGATCTCATATTCGAAATACCCGAGCCATGCGCGCTCGAGTCGCCACTGTTTGATCTGAGCGACAAGTATGCTTATGACCATACCAGCGAGGATTCCGATGAAAACACCAACGACGATCCCTAGGCCGTTGTAGAACTCACCCAAAGTACGCCCCCTTGGTGGTGTCGGCGGCTACTGCGCCTGCTGGTAGATCTTGCCCTCGGTCTTAATCGAGGGCGCGACGATGAGCTCCGCGTCGTGGAGCTCGGAGATGTTCTGAGCGCCGACCATGCCCATGCAGGTCTGGACGGCACCGACGATGTTCTCGGAGCCGTCGGTGCGGGAGGTCGGGCCGAAGAGCAGGCGGTCGAGCGTGGTGTCTGAGCCAGGCTTGATGCGGACGCCGCGCGGCAGGGCGGCGTGCCCGGTGGACATGCCCCAGGCGTAGCCCTTCGCGGGAGCCTCTTCGGCGCGGGCGAAGGCGGTGCCCAGCATCACAGCGTCGGCGCCGGCGACCAGCGCCTTGCAGACGTCGCCGCCGTTGCGCATGCCGCCGTCGGTGATAACCGGCACATAGCGGCCGGTCGCGCGGTAGTAGTCATCGCGGGCGGCCGAGCACTCGATCGTAGCGGTGATCTGGGGGACGCCGATGCCGAGCACTTCGCGAGAGGTGCAGATGGCGCCCGGACCGACACCGACGAGGACGCCGGCGATGCCGCATTCGAGCAGCTCGCGGGTGGGCTCGAAGCCGACAGTGTTGCCGACGACGACCGGGACCTGGATGTTGGCGATCAGTTCCTGGAAGATCAGGCCGCGGACGCTGCGCGACAGGTGGCGGGCGGTGGTAACGGTGGACTGGACGACGAAGATGTCGCAGCCAGCGTCGACGGCGATCGGCGCGAGCTTCTTCGTGTTGGCCGGAGTGCAAGAAACGGCGCAGATCGCGCCGTTTTCTTTGATCTCGCGGACTCTGCGGCCGATCAGTTCTTCCTTGATCGGCGGCGCCGTGAGCCGCTGGATGACGGCAGCGGACTCCTCCTGGGCGGCCGCAACCACTTCCTGGATCGCCGCTTCCGCGTCGTCGTGGCGGCACTGCAACCCCTCGAGGTTCATGACGGCGAGGCCGCCGCGCTTGCCCATCTCGCGGGCGAGGAACGGGTTGACTGAGGCGTCGAGAGCAGCCGCCAGTACGGGGAAATCGAACGTGAACTGGCCTATGCTAAAGTGGACATCCGTCAGCTCCGGATTGACGGTGACACTGCCCGGAGCGATGGCAACGTCGTCGAACCCGTAGGCGGGCCGTAATTCTTTGAATCCACCCGTAAGACCCATGCTACCTCGCCTCGGCTATGAAGGCCCGCCGGCAGCGGACGTTCGAAGGGGTTTCAAACAGTGTATCAACGGCGATTCCGGCCGGTCAATTGATTTGAGTCACATTCTGCGAACTGATATGAGCATTTCCGCTCAGTGAAAAAAGTGGGCACTCTCTTCCTCGTGGCGACACCGATCGGTAACCTCGAAGACGTTACACTGCGCTCCCTGCGGGTGCTGGGCGAGGTCTCGCTGATCGCAGCCGAGGACACGCGAACGGCGCGCAAGCTGCTCTCGCACCACGGCGTTTCGGCGCGTGTCGTGAGCTACAACGAGCACAACATGAAGCGGCGCACGCCGGAGCTCCTGCGCGCACTGGGCGAGGGCGACGTGGCGCTCGTGTCGGAGGCCGGCATGCCAGCGATAAGCGATCCGGGCTACGAGCTGGCAGCGGCGGCGATCGAGGCCGGGCACGAGGTGTCGCCGCTGCCGGGGCCATCGGCGGTCACGGCGGCTGTGGCGGCGTCGGGGCTGGCGGCGCGCGAGTTCACCTTCGCCGGGTTCCTG
>JADFTG010000067.1:0-5048 GCA_022560365.1 Chloroflexota bacterium
CCCCTAGCCCCGCTCCCTCGGGGAGAGGGGGACAAGGCCGGCGTGGCATAATCCGACACGATGCCTGAGCTACCTTCGTACGACCAGCTGCCAGTAAAGAAGGGCGCACCGCCGGGCTCGGCCTGGGGCCTCTGGGGCGACGATGACGAACTGGGGAGCCTCAACCTGCTGACGCTAGAGCGGGTGGCTGCCGCGGCGAGACTCGTACGCAAGGGTGCTGTGTTTCCGCTGAACCTGCGGATCGACCGGCCGGACCCGCCGCTGTACGGGCGCGGTCGAGTGCTACACACGATTACGGGCGAGGGCAGCGACGGCCGCGACGATTATCTCGACAACTTCTGGCCGCAGGCGTCGAGCCAGTGGGACGGCCTGCGCCACGTGCGTCATCGCAGTACGGCTGGTACAACGGCGTGCGCGACGATGAAATCGTTGATGGTACCGACGGCAAGCTAGGCATCGACACGATGGCCCGGAGGGGCATCGCTGGCCGGGGCGTGTTGCTGGACGTGGCGCGGCACTTCGCGGCGCGGGGGTGGCGCCTCGGCTACTTCACGCCGGAGCTGATCACGACGGACGACCTGGAGTCGTGCGCGCAGGCGCAGGGCGTCGAGGTGCGGACGGGCGACGTGCTGCTCGTGCGCACGGGATGGCTGGAGTGGTACTTCAGCGAGGCGACGCCCGAGGTGCGAGAGGCGATCTCGGACCGGGAGCAGCTGAAGGCGCCGGGCCTCGGGCCTGCCGAAGAGATGGCGGCGTGGCTCTGGGACCACCACTTGGCGGCCGTCGCAGCGGACAACCCGGCGCTGGAGGTCTGGCCGTGGGGGCCGGAGACGGGTGACTACATGCACTGGCGGCTGATCCCGCTGCTGGGGATGCCGATTGGCGAGCTGTGGGAGCTGGATGGTCTGGCGGCGGACTGCGCGGAGGATGGCTCCTACGAGTTCCTGTTTACGTCGGCGCCGCTGAACGTACCGGGCGGCGTCGGTTCCCCTGCGAATGCGATGGCGATAAAGTGACCGGTGCGACGGGGGGAACGAGATGAACGTAGACGCAGCGAAAGAGCGAGCGAAGGCAGCAGTGGCCGAGGCCATGGAGACGCTGGTCGAGGTTAGCCTCGACATTCACTCGCACCCGGAGCTGGCGCTCAAGGAGACGCGCGCGGCGAACCTGCTGAGCGACACGCTCGAAGCGCAGGGCTTCACGGTGGAGCGCAGCGTCTACGGCATTGAGACGGCGTTTCGCGGGGTCTGGGGCGAAGGGCCGGTAACTATCGCCTACTTGCTCGAGTACGATGCGCTGCCGGGCATCGGGCACGCCTGCGGGCACAACTTGATCGCCACGGCCGGGCTGGGTGGCGCGATCGGCCTCAAGGGCGCGGTATCGCCCGCGGACGTGCGTCTGGTCGTGCTGGGGACGCCCGCCGAAGAGGACATCGGCGGCAAGCAGCTGCTGCTGGACAAGGGCGCGTTCGACGGCGTCGACGCGGCGCTGATGGTGCATCCGGCGCCGGTCGAGATCGCGGACCCGTACATGTTCGGCTTCCACTCCTGCTACGTGACGTACCACGGTCGTGAGGCTCACGCGTCGGTAGCGCCGGAGACCGCTCTCAACGCGCTCGACGGCCTGGTGACCGCGTACCAGGCGGTCGCTCAGCTGCGGCAGCACATTCGGCGGGACGCGCGCATGGCGGGGGTCATTCTGGAGGGTGGCGAGGCGAGCAACGTAATCCCGGCCAAGGCGAAGGGCAAGTTCGAGGTGCGGGCCCTGCAGCCGCAGTACCTCGAGGACCTGAAGGGCCGCATCGAAGGTTGCTTCCGCGCCGGCGCCGAGGCCAGCGGTACGACGGTCGACATCGAGTGGACGTCGTTCGCCTACGAGCCGATGAACAACAACCCGACGCTCGTCTCGCTCTACAAGGCGAATGCTGAGGCGCTGGGCCGTCGCTTCCTGGTGGGGGCGGCGACGTCCACCGGCAGTACGGACATGGGCAACGTCAGCTGGAAGGTGCCGTCCATCCACCCGACGTTCCAGATCGGGGCGTTCGCGCTGAACCACACGGCCGGCTTCACCGAAGTTTGCGCCACGGACGCCGCGCACGAGAACATGGTCCAGATCGGCCAGGCGCTGGCGATGACCGGCGTCGACATCGCGCTGGGGGAGTCCGTGGCCGATCAGGCCCGCGACGAGTTCGCCGCGACCAGCCGCGAGACGGGTGCGGTATAATCCCCAGTCGTAAACAGCAGAAGACGAGGAGCAGGGGGAGATGCGTCTTGTCTTCGCCGTCACGATGAGCGCAGCTACCGGCGTGAGCAGAACGGCAAGAGCGTCGAGTCCTGCAGTAGACGGGTGAGGTGAAATGGCAGCGTCTCTGACTCGCTTTATCGCCCAGATAAGGGAGCTGATCATGGGGAAGGGAACATCTGCGCCCGCCTCTGAGAAGATACGCCTCAAGGAATGGGAGAACGCCCGATTGGCGATCGACCGCTTCGATCAGCTTCTGATGACGATACGGACCTTCGGTCTGCCAGTGATCGCAACGGTGGTTGGTGGTGGTGTTGCGATCGGACAGGACCAACCGCGCGTGCATGTAGTTTCGGAGGTGACGGCAGCTATGGCGGCAGGCATGGGTGCCGTGTTCCTGGTCTGCATCTTATTGATCTGGCGGCGCCTGCTGACGCGCGCCGGTATCAGGTGGTTCGAGCACATTCTCATGTGGGGCGTCGTTGGGTCATCGTTCTTCTGGTGCGTCAAACTGCTCGACAGGGACCCGTCAGAGTTTCTCCTGTCGGGGCCCGTGCTGGTGGCGGGAGGTCTGATCCTGTTCTCGGTCTATCTGCTCGATCGGTTCTACTACACGGGTCTTGTCATCGGCGCTGTTGATCGCGCTAAAGAGCTGGAACGAGAGCTGGGAATGGAACTGACCGAGCGGATTGGGCAAGCCATTCCCAACGTGACTTACACGATGCTGCCCACTGTCTTTTATTTGATCCCCGTACTCATCCTCGTCAATGCCGGCTTCGCTGTCTTCGCATACACGGAGGCGGGATCTTGATGCAATGGTGGCCCCGATGACGCAGCGTCATCGCGAGACCATAGTTCTCCCAATGCGATTGAGCTGATGAAGAGGGTATACCTGGCGTCTCCGCTGGGCTTCGCAAGAAGCACTGAAGCTTATAAGGACTTTCTTGTGAGTGAACTGAAGGACGCGGGTTTCGACGTGTTCGACCCGTGGAGTCAGCCTGTGGCCAGGAAGATAGACGAAGCTAAGGCGCTGCCCTCCAGGCAGAAAAGGCTCAAGGCTCTTGGAGAGGCGAACAGGGCCGTCGGCAGGGCGAATGAGCGCGGAATCCAGAAGTGCGATGTATTGATCGCGGTGCTGGATGGGGTGGATGTGGATTCCGGAACGGCGAGCGAGATAGGTTATGCGTTCGCGTATCGTGACCATAAGAGGCTCCGTAAGCGAATTCGAATCTTCGGGCTGAGGTCTGATTTTCGGAGCACCGGGGACAACGAAGGCGCCAAGGTCAACCTTCAGGTGCAGTACTGGATCGAGGCCAGCAAAGGTGAGATATATGACACCGCCGAAGACCTCCTCGAAGCCGTGTCCACGCTTGCCGGTTGAAGATCGCCAGCCCTGTATCGCTTCGGGACCCCGTTACGGCGTGATGACGACGCGGGAGGCGGAGGTCTGTTTGCCCTCCCATTCCGCCTTCTGGAACGCTTCGTCGGCCTGCTCCAGCGTGAACGTATCGGAGACGACGTTGGCCAGCGGGAAGCGGTCCTTGTTGCGGACGAGGAAATCAAGCGCGATGGCCAGCGTCGCCGGGTCGTACATGACGGTGGAGACGATCTTCTTGTTCTGCCAGACGAGCATCGACGGGTCGATCGTCACCGTCTTACCGAGGCTGATGTTGCCGACTTCGAGGTAGGTGCCGCCGGCGCGCACCATGTTGAGCCCCTCCGGGATGGCGTCGGGCACGCCGACGAACTCGGCGACGATGTCAGCGCCGCGCGCGGACGTGAGGCTCATCACCCTGGCGACGCGGTCGGGCCCCGTCTTCGCCTCGTTGATGTCGATCACCTCGTCGGCGCCGCACTCCTTGGCGAGCTTGAGGCGCTCGGGCACGCCGTCGATGACGATGATCGTCCCGGCGCCCATCGCCCGGGCGACCGCCGTGGCGTTGATGCCGAGTCCGCCGGCGCCCTGGATGACGATGGAGTCGCCCACGCGCAGTCCCGCCTTGCCGAGCGAGTGGATCACCTGCGATAGCGCGCAGTTGACGGGCGTCACGATCTCGTCGCTGAGCTCGTCGGGGACCTTGAAGACGAAGGCGGCGTCGCCCAGGTAGTAGTACTCGGCGTAGGCGCCGAAGAAGTGGGGTGCGTTGTCGGAGACGGGGATCGGGGTCATCTTCAGCGGGCAGGCCGCGAACTCGCCGCGCAGGCACTGGTAGCAGCGGCGGCAGGGGGTGAAGTAGGGGTAGACGATGCGGTCGCCTTCCTTGAGCGGCTGGCCGAGCGAGTCTGTGCTGACGTTGGCGCCGAGCTTCGCGACCTTGCCGGTCATCTCGTGGCCGAGGATGCGCGGGCCGGGGCCCATCATCGTGATGCGGATGTCGCCGCGCCAGACGTGCAGGTCGGAGCCGCAGATGCCGGCGGACGTGATGCGCACGACGGCGCCGTCGGGCGCCGGGTCGGGCACGGGGTACTCGCGGATCTCGAACGGGTTACCGACATCGGTGTAGATGGCTGCTTTGCCGGTCTCGGCCATGGGGCGCCTCCTTCGTATCTGGGCAAGCACTTAGTATCGCAGGAGGGGGCGCGTCGTCAAGCGCCGCGACGCCGTTTGCCCCTTGGACTTTCAGCACGGCGGCTGCGATCCTGAGTCCCACGAGGGAGGAGGTGGCGGAGGTGGGATCCCAACGGGTCGGTAGGACGCTCGCCGGTAAGTGGGTCTGGATCTGGAACTGGCGCCGCTGTGACGGCGGCGACGCGAATCGGGTGGCCGAGCGCCTGAAGTCGGCCGGCTGCCGCGGGGCGATCGGCAA
>JADFTG010000067.1:5058-6618 GCA_022560365.1 Chloroflexota bacterium
TTCCGCGACATCTGCCGGGCACTCAAGTCGCACGGTCTGGCCGTCGGCGGTTGGGGCTATCTCTACGGACGCGACCCGGCCGGGGAGGCGACGCGGGCGATCGAGACGGCGCAGTATGGCGAGGCCGACCTGCTGGTGCTGGACGTCGAGACCGAGTTCAAGGGCCATCCGGAGGCTGCCGAGGAGGTCTGCCAACGCGTGCGGGAGACGCTGGGGCCGTCGTACCCGCTGTACTACAGCACGTTTGCCATCGCCCGCTATCACCGCTCCTTCCCGTACGAGGCGTTCGAGCGCCACTGCACGCCCAGCGGATCCGTAGGAGGAACGGCGCCGCAGGTGTACTGGAACGCCTTCCGCTGGCCGCACGGACAGGCGCTGGCCTGGACGTACGAAGACTACGCGGCGTTGGGCGTGCCGCCGGAGCGGGTGTTCCCGGTTGCCGGGTTGTACCAGGAGGGGCTGACGCCGTATCCGGCCGCGCACGAGGTGCGAGACTTCGTGCGGCGCGCCGCTGAGGCAGGCTCACGCGGGGTGAGTTTCTGGAGCTACGAGCATATGTCGGAGGCGATGTGGGAAGCGGTCGCGTCCGCCGCGATAAGCGTAGGTGAAGGGGAGGAAGAGAGATGTCGAGCGCGGAGTACGAGGAGCTAACGCGGGAGCTGGCGGCCGTCGGCAGCCGGCTGGACCGTTTGGAGATGGACGTGCGGGGCTTGCGCGGGGAGGCCCCGGCGCCGCCGCCCGGCCCGGCGACGTACACGGTGCAGGCCGGCGACACGCTGAGCGGCATCGCGCAGAAGCTGGGCCTCGGTGGCTGGCAGGCGCTCTACGATGCCAACCGCGCCACGATCGGCGGCGACCCGAACGTGATCAAGCCGGGCCAGGTGCTGGTTTTGCCGTAGGAGGCAAGCGGGAGTGGCCGGGCGCGGCGGGCGATGGCCCTACCCCGCGCCAATGAACTGGGCGATAATCGCCTCGTATGCATCTCGATTGTGACGTTGCGGTTGTTGGTGCGGGGCCGGCCGGGTCGCGCACGGCGCGGGATCTGGCGCGCGCCGGCCTTCGGGTGCGGCTGCTGGAAGAGCACCGCGCCATCGGCGTGCCGTCGCACTGCTCGGGGCTGATCTCGCTGCGCACGCTGCGTGAGGCCGAGATCGGCGAGGAGGCCGTGCTCCACCGCCTCACTGGCGCTTTTATACACACACAGGAGGGCGGCGAGGTGGCGCTGGGTGGCTCCGCGACGCAGGCCGTCGCCATCGACCGCGTCGCCTGGGACGAGACGCTGTGCCAGCAGGCGCAGGCGGCCGGAGCCGAGCTCGTGCGGGCGCGGATGACGCGCGTCGAGCGGGAGAACCATCACGTGCGGCTGACGGCGCAGACGGACGGCCGCGACTGGACGCTGACCGCGCGTATGGTGGTCGGCGCCGACGGTACGCACTCGCGGGTGGCGCGCACGCTGGGCATGCCGCGACCGACGGAGTACGCGTACAACCTCGGGATTGAGGGCCGTATCTCGCCCGATGCGAGTGCGAAGTGGCGTGACGACTACGTACACGTGTTCGT
>JADFTG010000068.1 GCA_022560365.1 Chloroflexota bacterium
ACGAGGGTCGCCCTTGAAATCGGTCGAGACTAGCGGCTCGTCACAGTAGCCCAGGATGCCGCGCATGGACTCGGTGGCGGCGTCCTTGAAGGCGTCGTTCACCTCTTCCTTCGTCGCCGGCTTCTTCAGCGTCGCTACGAAGTCACAGACCGATACCGTCGGCGTCGGCACGCGGAAGGCCATGCCGTCCAGCTTCCCGGCCAGCTCCGGTATGACGAGAGTCACGGCCTTGGCGGCGCCGGTCGTCGTCGGGATGATGTTCTGGCCGGCCGAGCGGGCGCGGCGCAGGTCCTCGTGAACGGTGTCCAGGATCACCTGGTCGTTGGTATAGGCGTGGATCGTCGTCATGAACCCCTTCTCCACGCCGAACGAGTCGTGGAGCACCTTGACCACAGGCGCGATGCAGTTCGTCGTGCAGGAGGCGTTGGAGAGGACGCTGTGTTTCGCCGGGTCGTAGAGGTGGTCGTTGACGCCGAGGACGATGGTCAGATCTTCGTTCTTCGCCGGGGCGCTGATGATCACCTTCCTGGCGCCGCCGCCATCGATGTGCGCGCGCGCCGCGTTGGCGTCTGTGAAGAATCCAGTGGACTCGATGACGACTTCGATCCCCTCGCCGGCCCACGGAATGGCCCCGGGGTCGCGCTCCGCAAAGACCTTGATCGTCTTGCCGTCGACGGTGATCGAGTCATCCGTCGCAGAAATCTCAGCGGCGAATGGGCCGTAGGTGCTGTCGTACTTGAGGAGGTGGGCGTTGGTGTGCGGGCTGGTCAGGTCGTTGACCGCTACGACTTCGAGCTTGTCCGGGTGAAGGTCTTGGATCGCCTTGTAGACCTGGCGGCCGATGCGTCCGAAGCCGTTGATGCCGATGCGCAGGGTCATAGGGCTCCCTCTTATGATGGATCCGGGCGTGTTCGGCCCCAGTATAGCGGCCCGAATCGTGAGCCGCGAACCCTGCTAGCTGGCGCGCGCTTCGGCGTATGTCATCGACAGCTCCTCCTGCTGCACCATACGGCGGAGGCTGGCGAGCGCCCGGAACTGGATGACGCGCACGGCGCCGACGCTCTTGCCGAGCACATGCGCGACGTCCTGGTAGGGCAGGTCGTCGATGAACCGCATCACCACCACCAGGCGCTGCTCGTGCGGGAGCTGGCTGACGAAGCGCCAGATGCGCTCGCCGTTGCTCTTCGCCTCACAGGCCCATTCCGGCGAAACGAAGCGGTCTTCGTCCTCAAGGGTCTCCGGCAGCTGCGCGTGATGGCCGTTCTTCTGCGCCTTCTTGTAGTTGATCGTCAGGTTACCGGCGATCCGCAGCAGCCAGGCGATGAACGGCACTCCGCGCTGCTCGTAACGCGGGATCGCCTCAAGCGCCTTCAGGAACGTCTGCGCAGTCAGGTCCTCCGCAAGGACCGGGTCCCCCGTGAGGAAATACGCGTGCCGAAAGACACGCAGGGCGTGCTGCTCATAGATCTCCCCGAACGCTTCCCGGTCCCCCCGGGCCGCTCGCTCTATGAGCGCGTTGAAGTCGGTCTCGACAGAGGTCGACCGTGGCATGTACCCCTCCCCTTGGGCTTCTAGCACGACGGTTTTCCCTCTGAAACCCAGTCCGCGGATCCTTCTGATTGAGAGATTTGCGGGCTTATGTGCGGGGTTTCAGGTTAAGGATCAGTTTAGGCTGAAGTCTGAATGAAGTCAAGTCATTCTACAACGAATAATGACGAATTGGTGTTCTATTATTGCCGCGTTGACTTATCAACACTCGGTATCCTAATAATGGGCTGCCTGCACGATGGGTACAAGTACCAATCACGCACCGATCCCGAACACGGAGGCCCCATGGAATTCAAGGAAGTTATCGGCCGGCGACGCTCCATTCGCTTCTTCGATCGTGATAGACCCGTCGAACGGGAAAAGATACAGACCATATTGGAAACGGCGCGCCTTGCCTCCTGCGCCGTCAATGCCCACTGGCTGCGCGCCATCGTTGTAGAGCGCGACAAGCTACCGCCGGAGAAGCTCAGTCAGCTGAAGACGCCCGTAGCGGCGTTGACGCTGGATCTGGCGCCGGTTCACATCTACTTCTTCGTCGACCTCGGCACCGTCAACAGGGTCAAGGGGTCGCGCCTGAAGGAGCTGGTAGACGTCGGCGCGCTCGCTCCTTCGCATGGGTGGAGCCACAAGTTCGTCGACGACTTCGTCTACCCGCAAATCCTCGAGCCGATGACCCGCAACCTTGAGGGCTACGTCCCGGCCGCCTTTGCCGACGCCGGCGGCGCCGCGCAGAACGCGCTCCTCGCCGCCTTCGACGAAGGCCTCGGCGCCTGCCTCAACACGCCCAACCCCGTCCTCACGAAGCAGGTCCTCGGCGTGCCCGACGACTGGATATCGATGTGGGTGCTGCTCCTCGGCTATCCGGCGGAGTCCTGGGAGGCCGGCGGGCAGCGCCCGCGCCCGGACTTCGAGGAGCTTTACTTCGACGGCGAGTACGGAAAGCCGTTCAAGCGCGACCCCGCCGTGGTCGAGAAGTTGAAGGCGGCGAACATGATCCAGGCACCAGCGCCGCTGCCCGGCCGCCGTGAAGAGATCAAGAAGCTGACCGAGGAACTAGGGCTGCCGGAGTAGTGGCCCTCGACGAGCCGATCGCGGACTACGAAACAGTCCAGACATGGCGTAGCGGTCTCAGCGAGCAATGGGGCGAGGAGCCCGACATGACGGCCCGCACAGGCGCCCTCGATCGCTTCTGTGAGTTCGCCGGCAAGGACCCCGATGTGCTAATCGCCGAGTGCACGCGCGAGGTCGAGAGCGGCAAGCGTATCCGCATCAAGGCGCGGCGCGAGTACAGCGAGCAGATCGCGGAGTTTCAAGCGGCGTCCGGCGGCAGCGCGCGTGAGCGGCTGAAGCTGGGCAACACCATCCGTAGCTTCTTCATCCATAACGGCATCTTCATGCAGGCCAGCCTCTCCGGCTAGCTGAGACCGCTCAGCCGCTCCTCTGTGAGCGCGAATCTGGCGAGAACTAGCCGTATTCGTGCGCGTTTCGGTAACACTAGCTCATGTCCCAGCGTCAACGTTTGCGACAGGGATGCTAGTTTCCCTCAACAGGCACGAACGCTCTTAGGAGTTCAGATATGCAAGAACGAACGAGTTATCATTTCCCGCTGCGGCAGACTGTAGCTCTGGCGGCCAAGCTGATCTTCGTTGGCCTGGCGCTTGGCGTAATCACGCTGGTGGTCAGTCCGCTCGCCGCCGCCATAGTCGGCTGCTTCCTCCTCTGGGGTGCCCTGGTACAGACGGTACAAACACTCCACGAGGTACAGGACACCAAGGCATCCGAAATCGCAGACGTAAGACGAAAGCACAACTCGGTCATCGCCGCGATGGCGTCCGCGATTGGACTGAAAGACGACATGAGGGCCGGTCATGCCCTGCGGGTCAGCGATCTGGCGTCCATCATCGCCCAACAGATGCAGGTCCGCCCGGAAGACGTGCAGGTCATCCAGCGAGCCACTGTTCTCGCAGACGTCGGCAAGTTGGAGATCGCTGAGAGCATCCTCTCCAAGGAGGGTGAACTCAACGAAGACGAGTGGATGGAGATGCGGCGCCATCCCGAATTGGGATCCAGGATCCTGGCGGATGTGCTGCACCTGGGCGACGCCGGCGAGATCGTGCTCGCTCACCACGAACGATTCGGCGGCAATGGTTACCCTCACGGCCTCAAGGGTGAGGATATACCGCTGGGCGCGCGCATCTACGCCGTGGCCGACTCCTACATCGCGATGACAAGCGACCGGCCGCACCGCAAGAAGATGTCGCACGACAAGGCCCGGCGCGAGATTCTCCGTAGCTCCATGACGCAGTTCGACCCCGAGGTCGTACGTGCCTTCATACGCGCCGCGGAAATGGGCCTGATCGGACCCCCCAGCGAGTCCGCGAACGGTGACGAACTGTCGATGGAGCCCTTCCCCGAAAGCAAGCTAGTCGAGAGCAAGTTCTCCTAAGCAGATCTCCCCGCGGTGCGTTGCTCAGGCGATGCGCCCGGCTAGACGTCGTTCGCAGGGGAGCGGCTCTGGGCACCGTCTCCGGACTACCAGCCCATACCCTTCAGGCCCAACAGCCCGCGGACGTGCTGCACCTCTCCTAGGTGCGTGAACCCGTGTGTCAGGCACATCATGCCGATCGCGTTCTGTACTGGCATTTCGCCCAGCGGCTTCACCGTCGTCGTCTGTCCCAGCATCTCGTCGTCTGCCGAGGCGAGGAAGGCGTCCGTCGTCTGCCATACGGCCGTCTGATAGCGCCGCCAGTCGTCCAGCGAGTCGATCCGCAGGTTCTGGGCGTCCTCAAGGCTCATCCCCGTGCCCTGCGCCGTCTTGTGGAGCGCCAGCTTCTCGTACCAGCCGCCTTCGATCCAGACCGTCGGCTTGCGCTGGAGTACGAACTGGATGATGTTGTCCTCCGTGCGCACGTAGTGCCAGAGGATGAACGAGATCGGCAGGCCCGTGTCGGTGGCGCGCCAGTGCAGCTGTTCCGGCGAAAGGTCGGCGATCGCCTCGTCATAGGAGCTGTGGAGCTGCCTGAGGCTGCCCCGGATGAAGTCAACAGTCGACATAACGTATCCTCCTGGTTGAACTGGCAGCCAGCCTATTGCGCCCAATGCGGCATGTCAAGCGTTTAGTATTCAGAATGATCATGCACCGAGCGAAGCTGCGCCCACTCCTCACGTGCGCCGTGCTCATCGCTCTCTCAGGGATCGCCTTCGCCTGCCGATCCGGCGAGCCGCCACCTTCCGGCACAACGCTTGAGGAGACGCTGGGCGTGGACGGCGAGGGCAACTTCGTGGCTGCCCAAGGCGAACCGTACACCGTCCGCACAGAGCTCATACAGGCGCAGAGCGACCGCAAGAACCGCCGCCTCTCGCTCGTCGTCTTCCACCAGCTTTCCGACTTCGGAATCGTTGATGAGGAATCGCCCCTGCGCAGCGAATGGCTCGAAGGCTGCGACTCGACGGTCCACGACGGCGCCTTCCGGCCACAGGAGTCGCTCAGCCTCCACGTCGCCGAGGCGCTGATCGCCCAGGCGAACGTCGTCGACCGCAGCCCCGTCACTCGTGCCCCCGTCGATTTCGCGATCCACACGGGCAGCGCCGTCGACAACGCTCAGTTCAACGAGCTGCGGTGGTTCCTCGACCTTATGGACGGCGTACCGGTCGATCCGGAGAGCGGTGCCGTCGGCTACCAGGGCGTGCAGATCGAGTCGCCGGCCGAGGCCTACAGCGACCTGCTGGCGCTCGCGCAAGAGGCGTTTATTCCGGCCGGGCTCAACTACCCCTGGTACGCCGTCGCCGGGAACCACGACGCCCTCAGCCAGGGCAACTTTCCGATCACCGACGGCGCGGACCAGGTCGCCACCGGAGCGCAGAAGATATTCTCGCTTGGCCCGGCCGCCGTCGCGCAGGCCTGCGCCACAGGCTCGATCTTCGGGCCCGGCCCGTCCGCGGAGCTCATGAACGATCCTGAGACGACGATCCGCGGCGTGGGCGCTGACAAGAACCGGCGCTTGCTGTCGCGCTCGGAGTGGATCCGCGAGCACCTCAAGACAGAGACGGAGCCGGGGCCGTTGGGACACGGCTTCACGTTGGAGATGGCGGAAGAGGGCCGCGCCTACTACAGCTTCGAGGAGGGCGGCGTCGTCTTCATCGTCCTCGACTCGGCCAACCCGACCGGCTTCCCGTCCGGAAGCCTCGATCGAGCGCAGTACGAATGGCTTGAGTCGCAGCTGACGGCGCAGAGCAGCATCTATTCCGCCAGCGACGGCCAGTTCGTCACCACAGAGAACACCGACCGCCTCATCGTGATCGTTAGCCACCACCCGTCTGCCGTCATGACGAACCCCTATCCCGGGGCCGACGGCTCGCCGCGTGTCCTCGGCGAAGAAGTAGAGGAGCTCGTTGGCCGCTACCCGAACGTGATCCTCTGGCTGGCGGGTCACACCGGGCGTAACAGCATCTCGGCGAAGCCCGGCGCCGCCGGCGGAGGCTACTGGGAAGTGACGACGGCCGGCGCGCTCGACTTCCCGATGCAGGGCCGCCTGGTAGAGATCGTCGATAACCGCGACGGCACGCTCTCCATCTTCACGACGATGTACGACCTGGCGACGACGGTGAACCCGGGTGACGCCGAAGACGGGACGCCGGAAGACGGACTGAACCAGCGGCTCCTCGCCGGCGTCGCCCGCCAGCTCGCCTTCCGCGATCCGCAGCTCGACCTGGCGGGCCCCGGCCTGGCCCCGAGCGACCGCAACGCCGAGCTCCTCGTGCCGACGCCCTTTGACCCGGTCACGCTGCCGCCGCCCACCGAGATCCGCTTCTAGTGAGCAGCGAGTGAAGGGAGGCGGAGGTGTCGCCAGGCTCCATCTGCCAGCGATGGAAGCCGCTCTTGGCCTAGGCTGTTGCAGCGTGGCCTGTCTGCCAGCCGTTGAGCGAGCGACGCTGCGGTGGCTTCGTTTCGCAAAAACGTTATGACGAGACGAACATATGTTCGGGATCTA
>JADFTG010000069.1 GCA_022560365.1 Chloroflexota bacterium
GACGAACGCCGGCCGAACAGAGGCGTGCCGTGATCGCTCGGCGCGCGATGCGCAACTTCGACGTCGTGCTCATACTGCTGGCCGTGGCGCTGGTGGCGTACGGCGGGCTGCTGCTGTACAGCGCGTCCCTCAGCGCCTACCCGACGATCACCATGGATCACCCGCTGACGAAGCAGATGATCTTCGCCTTCCTGGGTATTGGCGGAATGATCGCGGTGGCCTGGGTCGACTATCGCGTCTACGGGCAGATGGCCACCGGCCTCTACGCGCTGGCAGTGGTTCTGCTCGCCGCCGTTCTGGTCATCGGCGACTCGGCCTACGGCTCGACGCGCTGGTTCAGCTTCGCCGGACAGCAGATACAGGCGTCGGAGGTCGCCAAGCTCCTCGTGATCATCACGCTGGCCCGCTACCTCGCCGATCGCCAGCAGCAGATGGCCGATCCCCGCGTGTTCGTAATCTCGCTGGCGATGGCGGCCCTTCCGGCCGGTCTCGTGCTGGTTGAGCCCGACATGGGCACGGCGGCCGTCTTCGGCGCGATCTGGCTGGGAATGGTGGCGATGGCCGGGGCGCCGCCGCGCTACCTGGTGATCGCGCTCGGCATCGCGCTGGCGGCGATCCCGTTCATGGCGCTGCTCACCCTCGGCGATTACCAGATCGACCGCTTTCGGCTCTGGATCGACCCGGCGTCAGACCCTCTGGGCGGCGGCTTCAACATCCGCCAGGCGGAGATCGGCATCGGTTCCGGCGGCATTTTCGGGCAGGGGCTGACCGAGGGCACGCAGACGCAGCTCGACTTCCTCCAGACGTCGACGACGGACTACATCTTCAGCGTGCTGGGCGAGGAGCTGGGGCTCATCGGCGCGCTGATCCTGTTCGCGCTTTTCACTGCGCTGCTGTTCCGCGGCATCCGCGCCGCGACGCTCTCTCAAGACCAGTTCGGGAGTTTGATCGCAACGGGCATCGTGATCATGATCCTCTTCCAGGTGTTCATCAACGTCGCGGTGAACATACGGCTGGTACCAGTGACAGGCATCCCGTTACCGTTCATCAGCCAGGGCGGCAGCTCGCTCGTGATGATGTTTTTCGCGCTGGGGTTACTCGAGGGTATAGTGATCCGTCACAAGCGGATTGAGTTCTGACGACAACCCACCCGGCACTGCGGCGGCCTGCAATCACCAATGAGATTCGTTGCAGCACGCCTATGCGAAGGCGATCGCCATGGCGCGCCGCAGATCAGGCGCCACGACCATCTCGATGCTCGTCTTCGGGCGCTGCCGGTGGAGCGTGCTTTCGGGCAGAAGACAACGCTCGAAGCCCAGGCGCTCGGCCTCCATCAGGCGCCGCTCCAGGTGCGAGACTGATCGCAACTCGCCCGAAAGACCGACCTCGCCCAGAGCGACGAGCTTCGACGGCAGCGCTTCGTCGCGGTGCGACGAGCACACCGCCAGCGCCAACCCGAGGTCCGCCGCGGGCTCGTGCACACGCAGCCCACCGACGACGCTAGCGATCACGTCCAGGCCGGCCAGCGGAACGCCCAGCCGCCGCGTCAGGACGGCCGTAACCAGCGTGAGGCGGTTCGAGTCGAGCCCGTTGGCTGTTCGGCGTGGCGCCGGTGTCGCTGTCGGGCTCGTCAGCGCCTGGAGTTCTACGAGGACCGGACGCGTGCCCTCCATCACCGGCACAACGACCGAGCCAACCGGCTCAGCGGCCCGCTCCGCGATGAACGCCTCGGACGGGTTCTCGACACCGCGCATCCCCGCGCCGGTCATCTCGAAGACGCCGATCTCGTCGACGGAACCGAAGCGGTTCTTGACGGCGCGCAGGAGGCGGTACGAGCTGAACCGCTCACCCTCCAGGTACAGCACAACATCGACGACGTGCTCCAGCATGCGTGGGCCGGCGATGTCGCCGTCTTTCGTCACGTGTCCGATGAGCAAGACCGGAATGCCGCGCGTCTTTGCCCAGCGCGTCAGCGTTCCGGCGCACTCGCGCAACTGGGCGATGCTGCCCGCCGAGGTGCCAGCAGCCTCGCTGAACACTGCCTGCACGGAGTCCACAACCAGCAGGCCGGGCGCAATCTCGTCGGCCTGTCGCAGCGAGGCGTCAAGGCTCGTTTCCGCGAGCACGAGTAGCTTCGCACCGCCGAGGCCCAGCCGCTCAGCGCGCATCTTCACCTGCGCCGCCGACTCCTCCGCCGAGACGTACAGCACCGGGGCCTTCGCGGCGGCGCTCCCGGCGGCCTGCAGGACTAGCGTCGACTTGCCGATGCCCGGGTCGCCGCCGATCAGCACGAGCGATCCCGGAACGAGTCCGCCGCCGAGGACGCGGTCGAACTCCGGGATGCCCAACGAGAGTCGGGCATCGCCGTCGATCACCAGCTCGTCGAGCGCGATGGGCGTGGCGGCCGTGTAGGCAGCTGGCATCGCCCTCTCGACGGGCTCGGTCCACTCGCGGAAGCTGTCCCAGGCGCCGCAGCCCGAGCAACGCCCTTCCCAGCGCACGGTCTCGTGACCGCACTCGGTGCAGGCGAAGCTAATCTTCGCGGCGCGTCGGCCGCTCGTTCCCAGAGAAGTCACGCCCCCGATTGTTTCAGAGCGACCACGCAAGAGGCGATAGGTTAATGGCACCAGGATGTGGGAAACCCGAGCTGCCTTGCCCCTACGACGCAAAAGAGCCGCCCGATATGGCGGCTCTTTTATTTCCGTAGTTCGGTTAGGCCAGCGCCGGCTCAGAGACGTTTTCGAGCACGATCTCGTCGTTCTGGACGTCGATCTTGACCTTGTCGCCCTCGTTGAAGCGCTCCTCGAGCAGCGCTTCGGACAGCCGGTCTTCAATCTCGCTCTGGATAACCCGGCGCAGCGGGCGCGCCCCGAAGACCGGATCGTAGCCCTTCTCGCCGATCCAGTCGAGCGCGGCTTCGGTCAGTTCAAGCGATACGCCCTTGGTCTTGAGCTGCTCGACGACGTGCTTCATCTCGTTCGTGACGATCTGGCGGATGTGCGTCTTTGTGAGCGAGTGGAACACGATCGTGGCGTCGAGCCGGTTGATGAACTCCGGCCGGAAGACGTTCTTCATCGCCGACAGCACCTTTTCCTTCATCTTTTCGTGCTTCGCGGCCGCGTCCGATGCCTCGTCCTTGGTCACCGAGAAGCCAAGATTGCCTTCCTTGCGGATCAGGTCTGAGCCCACGTTCGAGGTCATAATAATGATCGTGTTGCGGAAGTCCACACGACGGCCCTTGGCGTCTGTCAGGTGGCCGTCATCGAAGATCTGCAGCAGCATGTTGTAGATCTCCGGGTGCGCCTTCTCGATCTCGTCCAGCAGGATCAGGCAGTACGACTTGCGGCGGACAGTGTCCGTCAGCTGTCCCGCGTCCTCATAGCCGACATAGCCTGGCGGCGCCCCGATGAGACGGGACACGTTGTGCTTCTCCATGAACTCAGACATGTCCAGCTTGATCATCGCCTCTTCGCTGCCAAACATGAACTCTGCGAGCACGCGCGCCACATAGGTCTTGCCGACGCCGGTCGGGCCCAGGAACATGAAGACGCCGATCGGCCGGCGCGGGTCCTTCAACCCGGCGCGGGCGCGGCGGACAGCCTTGGCGATGTTCAGGATCGCCTCGTCCTGACCCACGATCTTCTCGTGCAGCACGTCCTCCATCTGCAGGAGCCGCTGCGACTCCTCGGAGGCGATGCGCGTGACCGGGATACCAGTCCACATCGCGACCACCTCGCAGATGTCCTCGGTGTCAACGACGGGCGAGTCTTCCTTCGTATCTTCCTTCCAACCGGTCTGCATACCTTCCAGCTTGTCCTGTAGCTTCATCTCGCGGTCACGCAGCTCGGCGGCGAACTCGTACTGTTGGGCGGTGATCGCCTCTTCCTTCTCGCGGCGCAGGCTATCCAGCCCCTTCGCCGCTTCCTGCAGCGGGGGCGGCGCGTACGAGCGCTTGATGCGGACGCGAGAAGCGGCCTCGTCGACAAGGTCGATCGCCTTGTCGGGAAGGAAGCGGTCCGGCACGTAGCGGGATGCCAGTTCAGCGGCCGATTCAAGGGCCTCGTCGGTGATCGTAAGACCGTGGTGTTCTTCGTAGCGGGCGCGCACGCCCTTGAGGATCTCGATCGTGTCTTCGATGTCCGGTTCGTCGACGGTGATCGGCTGCAGGCGCCGCTCAAGCGCGGAGTCTTTCTCGATGTGCTTGCGGTAGTCGTCCAGCGTGGTCGCGCCGACGCACTGCAATTCGCCGCGGGCCAGCGATGGCTTGAGGATGTTGGCCGCATCGACAGCGCCTTCGGCCGCGCCAGCACCGACGAGCATATGCATCTCATCGATGAAGAGGATGCAGTTCCCAGCGCTCTTCAACTCTTCGATGACCTTCTTCAGCCGCTCCTCAAACTCGCCGCGGTACTTCGTGCCCGCAACCAGTGAGCCGATGTCCAGCGTGACGAGCCGCTTGTTGAGCAGCATCTCCGGCACTTCGCCGCGCGTGATCCGCTGCGCCAGCGCCTCGACGATCGCCGTCTTGCCGACGCCCGGCTCACCGACGAGCACGGGGTTGTTCTTCGTGCGGCGAGAGAGAATCTGGATGACGCGCTCGATCTCCTTTTCGCGGCCGATCACCGGGTCGAGCTTGTCCGCCCGCGCGGCCGCCGTCAGGTCGATGCCCAGCTGGTCAACGGTCGGCGTGCGGGTGGCAGCGCGTCCGCTCTGGGCGGCGCCTTGCGGCATGCTCTGCGCCAGGATGCGCGTGACTTCGGCGCGCACCTTGTCGAGGCTCACGCCGAGGCTCTCCAGCACACCGGCGGCGATGCCTTCGCCCTCGCGGACGAGACCGAGCAGCAGATGCTCGGTGCCGATGTAGTGGTGGCCGAGACGGCGCGCCTCATCGACGGCCAGCTCGATCACCTTCTTCGCGCGTGGTGTAAGGCCGATCTCTCCCATGACCGCGCGGTCACCGCGGCCGATGATGAACTCGACTGCGGAGCGGACTTTGTTCAGTTCGACGCCGAGGTTGGCGAGCACTTTGGCGGCAACGCCTTCACCCTCCCGCACCAGGCCGAGCAGTAGGTGCTCGGTGCCGATGTAGTTGTGGTTGAAGCGCAGCGCTTCTTCCTGAGCGAGTGAAAGGACCCTCCGGGCCCTCTCGGAAAACTTTTCAAATCTACTTGGCATTTAGCTTCCCCCTCAGAGAACCGCTGCCGCCGCTGCGCATATTACTCGTTGTCCTCGAAAATATCACCAAAGTCCGAATCGTCGTCCCCTGAGTCCTTCGACTTACCTGCCGCATCGCCTTCCGAACTGTCCACGATCTGCTTCAAACTCAGACCAAGACGACGACGTTCCGGTTCAATCCTGATGATCTTCAACTGCAGTTCGTCGCCTTCATTCACGACATCCCGCGGGTGCTTGATCACCTGGTGTGCAAGTTCACTTATATGTATGAGTCCTTCAATGCCACGATCGATGCGGGCAAACGCACCGAAATTGGCCAGCTTCGTCACAGTTCCGGTAACCGTCTGACCGACCGAGAACTTGGTCTCGATCTCGTCCCACGGCTCAGGCTGCAGGCGACGCAGGCTCAGCGCAATCTTCAGGTTTTCCCTGTCTACACGCAGTACGAACACATCGATCTCGGTCCCGACAGTCACAATCTCGTCCGGGCTCTTTACCGGCTCCCAGGAAAGTTCGGATATGTGGATCAGACCATCGGCCCCACCAAGGTCTACGAAAGCGCCGAAGTTCGAGATGCCAGCCACACGGCCCCTGCGTATCTCACCCTCCTTCAATTCCTGGACCAACCGCATCTTCTGGATCTGCTTCCAGGCCTGGAGCGCGGCACGCTCCGAGAATATAGCCCGGTTGCGCCGCCGGTTGAGTTCGATAATCTTGAACTCGACCTCCATGCCGATGAAGCCTTCCTTTGGCGGCTCGCCGCCCGGTACATAAAGCTCCCGCGCCGGGCCCACCAGCTGCGACAGCGGAATGAAGCCCTGGACACCCTCCGACTCCACAACGGCACCACCACGGTTTGACCCGGTGATGACGCCCTTGCAGGTCTCGTCGTTGTCCATCGCCTTCTCCAGGATTCGCCATCCCTGCTCACCGCGTGCCCGGTCGATAGACAGAATCGACGAGCCTTCAGACCCCTCGGGATTAATCACATACGCAATGATCTCGTCGCCAACGCTGAGCTCCTCAACTGCCTCGGGCGTGAGCGAGCGCATCTCCTTGGAGGGAACAAAACCCTCCGATTTGTAGCCGATGTCTACGAGCAGGCCTTCCGGCTTGCGGCTCATCACCTTGCCATCGATGATCTCGCCCCGACGAAGAATCTTCGAAGGGAGGTACTCATCGAGAAGGTCGGCCATCGTCAACTCGGACTCGGGCTTCTCGGCCACTGCGACCGCAGACTCTGCATCAGACTCTGCATCAGACTCAGCGGCGGCGTCAGTTGCTTCTTCTGATGCGGTGGTTGCGACCCCCGTCTCCGGTTC
>JADFTG010000070.1 GCA_022560365.1 Chloroflexota bacterium
TGGCCACACAGGCAAGATATCTGACCGACAATCATTTGCCGGTGGTGGTCGAGGTGGCCGAAACGCTTGACGAGCGCCGCTTGCTCGAGCGGCAAATGCTGATCGGTCTGATCATGCTGGAAATTGCGCTGGTGGCTTTTGCCGCCTTGCTGATCCGCCCGGCCGTGAATTGGGGACTGCAACCGCTGACCCGGCTGAGACTGGCGATGGATGCGCGCAAGGCCAATGCCGAGGTTTTCGCGCGGCTTGATGCGACGCAGGCGCCATGGGAACTGCGCGGGCTGATCGAGGCGTTCAACAAGCTGGGCATTCCGCTCGAAGAGCAGAAGAAGCTGACGGGCGTGGCCGTGGACGCGATCTTCGACAGCGTCTCCGTCGCGACGACGTTCCAGAAGCAGCTCGAGGACGCCGGCGTGATCTTTTGTCCGATCAGCGAGGCGATCGAGAAGTACCCGGAGATGGTGCGCAAGTACATGGGCTCTGTCGTTCCGTACACCGATAACTTCTTCGCGACCCTGAACGCCGCCGTCTTCAGCGACGGCACGTTCTGCTACGTGCCGCCGGGCGTCAAGTGCCCGATGGAGCTGATGACCTACTTCCGCATCAACGCCGAGGGAACAGGGCAGTTTGAGCGGACGCTGATCATCGCCGACAAGGGCTCCTACGTGAGCTACCTGGAAGGCTGCACGGCGCCGATGCGCAAGACGAACCAGCTCCACGCCGCCGTGGTCGAACTGATCGCCCTGGAAGACGCCGAGATCAAGTACTCGACGCTGCAGAACTGGTATCCGGGCGACAAGGACGGCAACGGTGGCGTCTACAACTTCGTGACGAAGCGCGGCAAGTGCGCCGGGCGCAACTCCAAGATTTCGTGGACGCAGGTAGAGACGGGCTCCGCAATCACCTGGAAGTATCCCAGCGTGATCCTGCAGGGCGACAACTCCGTCGGCGAGTTCTACTCCGTCGCGCTGGTCAACAACTACCAGCAGGCCGATACCGGCACGAAGATGATCCACCTGGGCAAGAACACGAAGAGCACGATCATCGCCAAGGGCATCTCCGCGGGCAAGGCGCAGGGCACCTACCGCGGGCTCGTGCGGATCATGCCCGGCGCGGAGAACGCGCGGAACTTCACGCGCTGCGACTCGCTGCTGATCGGCAGCGAATGCGGCGCGCACACGGTGCCCTACATCGAGGTGCGGAACCCAACGGCCCACCTGGAGCATGAGGCGACGACGTCCCGCGTCAGCGAGGAGCAGCTGTTCTACCTCATGCAGCGCGGCATCAACGAAGAGGACGCGCAGTACATGATCATCAACGGCTTCTGCAAGGCCGTGTTCAAGGAGCTGCCGTTCGAGTTCGCGATGGAAGCGTCGCAGCTGCTGAAGGTCAGCCTTGAAGGGGCGGTCGGTTAATGGCTGACCTTCTGCTGGAAGTGCGCGACCTTCATGTCGCCGTCGCCGAGAACGAGATTCTTAAGGGCGTGGACCTGGCCGTGAGCAAGGGCGAGGTGCACGCGATCATGGGCCCGAACGGCAGCGGTAAGAGCACGCTTGCCAACGTCGTTGCGGGCAAGCCCGGATACACGATCACCGCTGGCGACGTGCTTTACAGCGGCGAAAGCATCCTTAAGATGCTGCCCCACGAGCGGGCCCGCGCCGGCATCTTCCTGGCGCTGCAGTACCCCGTGGAGTTGCCGGGCGTCCGTAACCGAGAGTTCCTGCGCGCGGCGTTGGACGCACTGCGAGAAAGCCGCGGCGAGGACAAGTTGGGGGTTCGAGAATTCAACAAGTTCATGGAGGCGAAGGCTGAGGAGTTGGGCCTGGAGCCGGCCATGATGAAGCGCAACGTGAACGAGGGCTTCTCAGGCGGCGAAAAGAAGCGAAACGAGATACTGCAGCTGGTGGTTCTCGACCCGACGCTGGCGCTGCTCGACGAGACCGACTCTGGCCTGGACATCGACGCGCTGAAGATCGTCGCCGAAGGCGTGAACCGCTTCCGCGGACCCGAGAAGGCGATCGTTCTCGTCACGCACTACCAGCGCATCCTCGACTACATCACGCCCGACTTCGTGCACGTGCTGATCGACGGGCGCATCGTCCGCTCAGGCGGTCGCGAGCTCGCCCTCGAACTCGAGAAGCGCGGATACGACTGGCTGCGCGAAGAAGCCCAGACGGGCGCGGCTCAGACAGCGTAAGGGAGCCACGATGACTCAGGCAGTCGCAACGCATGAGCAGTACGAGGCTGACTTTCGCAAGCTGCAGGAGGCCCGGTCGGCTGACCCGGACTGGCTGAAGGAGCTGCGAAACACGGCGTTCGCCCACTTCCAGGAGATCGGCTTCCCCGTGGCGCGCAAGGGAAACGAACAGTGGAAGTACACGGACGTCCGCAAGCTTGCCGCCGAGACGTTTCCGTACGACACAGGCGCCGCCGCGGGCGTGGATGCGGCTCAGCTGTTCCCCTTCGATGATGGGATGGCTCGCGTTGCGTTCGTTAACGGGCGCTTCTCGCAGGAGTTGTCGACGCCGCTGCCGGACGGGCTCGTCGCGATGTCGCTGGCACAGGCTTATGCGGAGCACGGCGAGGACGTACAGCGTCACCTCGCTCGGCACGCGGCGTACGCCGACGAGGGGTTCACCGCGCTGAACACGGCGTTCCTGGCCGACGGTGCGTTCGTGCTCGCCGAAGGGGTCGTTCAGACGCCGCTCCACGTCGTCTACGTAACCACCGAGCGTGTGGTGACGCACCCGCGAACGCTGATCGTCGGGCGGCCGACGAGCGAGCTGAGCATCGTCGAAAGCTACGTCAGCGCGACCGGGGGCGCACACTTCACGAACGCCGTTACAGAGGTGGCGCTGGAAGAGGGCGCGCAGGTGACTCACCGGCATCTGCTTGTCGAGAGCCGGGAGGCCTACCACATCGCCAACACGCGCGTGCACCAGTCACGCGATTCGGTCTACCGGTCGCTGGTCTACGAGGCCGGCGGTGGACTGGTGCGAAACGACCTGACGGTGCTGCTGGACGCCGAAGGCGCGGAGGCGTATCTCAAAGGCTTATACGTGACGTGCGGCAAGCAGCACGTCGACAACAACATCAACATCGACCATGCCAAGCCGCACGGTTACAGCCGGCTGTACTATAAAGGCATCCTGGACGAACAGTCGCGGGCGGTCTTCGGCGGCCTGGTGATGGTCCGTCCGGGCGCGGACAAGACCGACGCGCACCAGGAGGACAAGAACCTGATCCTCTCTCGCGAGGCGGAAATCGACAGCAAGCCGGCGCTTGAGATCTACGCCGACGACGTCAAGGCTGGCCACGGCGCGACCGCCGGCGCGATCGCCGATGAGGCCCTCTTCTACATGCAAAGCCGTGGCATCGACCCGGAGCGGGCTATGCTGTTCCTCGTGCGCGGGTTCGTGAGTGAGATACTGGACTCGGTGACGATCGAGCCGCTTCGTAATTGGCTCGAGGAGCGCACGACGCAGGCGCTGCCGCGCTTTCGCGAGGTGGCATGAGACAGGAGACAAGAGACGGGGTGCTGGACGTTGTCGCTATACGCAGCGACTTCCCGATCCTCGAACGGGAAGTCCACGGGAAGCGGCTGGTCTATCTGGACAACGCGGCGACTTCGCAGAAGCCGCGGCAGGTGATCGACGCGCTTGTCCGCTACTACGAAACGTACAACGCGAATATCCACCGCGCTGTGCACGCGTTGGGCGAAGAGGCGACCGCCGCCTACGAAGAGGCCCGCGAAAAAGTCGCGCGCTTCATCGGTGCACCCTCCAGCGAGTCGGTGATCTTTACCCGCAACACGACGGAGGCGATCAACCTCGTGGCGTATGCCTGGGGACGCGCCAACGTGGGCGAAGGCGACGAGATCATCCTGACGCAGATGGAGCACCACTCGAACCTGATCCCGTGGCAGCAGTTGGCGGCGGAGAAGGGCGCGACGATCCGCTATATCGAGATCACGCCCGAAGGGACGTTGGAGCTCGGGAACCTGAGCGCGCTGTTCAGTCCACGCACGAAGCTGCTGGCGATGCCGCACGTGTCGAACTCGCTGGGGACGATCAATCCGGCTGAGGAGATCGTTGCGGAGGCGAGCAAGCGCGGCGTCACGACGCTGGTTGACGGCGCGCAGGCGATGCCGCACATGCCCGTGGACGTACAGGCCGTCGGCGCGGACTTCTACGCCTTCTCGGCGCACAAGATGCTGGGCCCGACCGGCGTCGGCGTGCTGTATGCGCGGCGCGAGCTGCTGGAGGAGATGGCGCCGTTCCTCGGCGGCGGCGAGATGATTCTCAAAGTGACGTTTGAAGGGGCGACCTGGAACGACCTGCCGTGGAAGTTCGAGGCCGGGACGCCGAACATCGCGGACGTGATCGCCTTCGGCTCGGCCATCGACTACCTCGACGCGCTGGGCATGGACAACGTCCGCCGCCACGAGATCGAAGTCACTACGTACGCGCTGGAGCGGCTGCGCGCGCTCGACGACGTAACGCTGTACGGCCCGGACGACCCGGAGCAGCGTGGCGGCGTGGTGTCGTTCAACTTCGGCGACCTGCACCCGCATGACGTCGGGACGATCCTCGACCGGCACGGCGTGGCGATCCGCGCCGGCCACCACTGCACGCAGCCGCTGATGCGATGCCTGGGTGTGACCGGCACGGCGCGGGCGAGTTTCTACATCTACAACACGCAGGAAGAGGTTGACGCGTTGATCGAAGGGCTCAAGGCGGCACGGGACTTCTTCAACTAGTGGACAGTGGTTAGTGGCTGGTGAGTAGCGAAGAGTACCGGCGGCAGGAGTCCGAGCTGGATGAGCTCTACCGCGATATCATCATCGATCACTACCGCAACCCGCGGCACAGGGGCCACCTGACGGCGCCTTCGGCCTCCCATGAGGGCCTGAACCCGCTCTGCGGCGACGAGGTGACGGTGGAGGTGGTGGTGGACGGGGGCACCCTCGCCGAGATCGCGTACTCCGGGTCCGGTTGCTCGATCAGCCAGTCGGCGGCGTCGATGATGACGGAGGCGGTGGCCGGGAAGAGCGTGGCCGAGACGCGCAGGCTGATCGGCGACTTCACGGCGATGATGCGCGGCGAAGAGAGCGTCGACGCGGAGGCCCTGGGCGACCTGGAAGCGATGTCCGGCGTGCGCAAGTTCCCGGTGCGCATCAAGTGCGCGACGCTGGCCTGGCACACGCTGGCCGAAGCGCTGGAAGAAGCGTCCGCGGACTAGCGCCGGTCAGGCTGAAGCCTGACTCTCGTACGTCTCTCATACGTCCGCACATTGGAAGGCCAGGCTTAAGCCTGGCCTTCGGTGGTATGCGGTGGTTTCAGGCGTAGGAGAACGTTTCGAGGAAGCGGCGCATGGAGGCTGGGGCCGGCGCCTCGGCGAACAGCATGTCGTAGAGGAGCGCCAGGAGCGGGAGGCGGCTCGTGTCTCCGGCAAGCTCTTTGATCGAGCGGCAGGCGGTGACGCCTTCGACGGTGTTCGTGCGGATGAAGCGCTGCCAGTCGGCTGCCTTGCCCAACCGCTCGCCCAGCGTGCGGTTGCGGCTGTGCGTGCTGAAGCCGGTGGTCAAGAGGTCGCCAAGGCCGGCGAGGCCGAAGACGGTCTCGCGCTGGCCGCCGAGGCGCGTGGCGATCTCGCACATCTCGGCGATGCCGACGGTGGTGAGGAAGGCCTTCGTGTTGGTGCCGAGGTGGAGGCCGTCGGCGATGCCGAGGGCGATGGCGTAGACGTTCTTGAGCGTGGAGCAGAGTTCGAGGCCGGTAACGTCGGGCGTCGTCTGGACCTTGAGGTGGTTGTTCTGGAGGATCGCCTGACAGGTGCCGCGTTCGTCAGCGCCGGGAAAACCGATGATGACCGCCATCGGCTGGCCGCGCGCCATCTCGATGGCGATCGCCGGGCCGCCCATGCTGCCGACGAAAGCCCCGCAGCCGTCCGGGAGATCGGCGCTGATGACCTCGCTCATGCGTAGGTGGCTGCCGGATTCGAGACCCTTGGCGACGTTGAGCACGAGCTGTCCGGGCTTGATGATGTCGGCGAGATCGGCGGCGACCGCGCGCACGACCTGCGACGGCACGCTGATGATGACGAGCCGTGCGCCTTCGACGGCGGGCCCCATCTCCCAGACGGCCTCCACCCGGTCGTTCAGCCGGATGTCCTCCAGGTAGCGGGTGTTCAGGTGCTTGTCGCGCACCTCCTCGAGGACGTCGTGCTCGATGCTCCAGAGGCGAACGTGGTGGCCGTTAGCAGCGATGACGTGGGCGAGCGCGGTGCCCATGTTGCCAGCGCCGAGGACGGCGACTGATTCGCTCATGGGCTAGAGGTTACAGGCGCGGAGAGTGAGGTGATAGCTAGAAGCGGAACGTCTTGAGATCTTCGGCGATGAGCGTGTTGTTCAGGCCGTTGACGTTCGGCAGGCCGTTGCGGTGCGTAAGGATGATGGCGGTCTC
>JADFTG010000071.1 GCA_022560365.1 Chloroflexota bacterium
GATGTGGTCGTAGTGGTCGGTATCGCCGCGGATGACCGCACCGATTGCGATGACTGCGTCGATGTCACCACGGTCGGCAAGACGACGTGCGACAAGCGGCAACTCGAACGCGCCCGGCGTGCGCACTACAACAACATCGTCATCAGCAACGCCCAGCTCCGACAGTCGCTTGAGCGCAATTTTGAGCATCTGGTCCGTGATGTAGCCGTTGAACCGGGCTGCCACCACGCCAATACCCAATCCTTTGCCATCAAGTTGCCGGTCAATCGTTCGGGGAGGCACTAGTTTGCTGTTCCAGGTGCGGGCGTCCTGTCTGGCGAAGTATCGTCTTCAGATGAAGTCGCTGACAAATCCCCGGGCGAACCCCGAGAAATTTCACCGGGTGGATCATTGGCGATGTCGAGCGTGTGACCCATCTTCTCGGCCTTGCCCGGTACGCTCAAGATATCCCACGCGGCATCCGCCATCGCGCGCGCGTCTCGCGGGGGTACGAGATGACCGCTGCGGCCGTCGCTGCCCACGACCTCGGGCAGCGCACCCGCGGCGTTCGCGATCACCGGCAGGCCGCAGGCCATCGCCTCCAGCGCGACGAGGCCGAAGCTCTCGTAGTACGAGGGCACGGCGCAGACGTCGGCGGCGTTGTAGTAGTACGGCAGGTCATCGCGGGTGGCGGCCTCGGTGAAGGTGATGCGCTCCTCGACGCCCAGCTCGCGCGCCAAGCGCACGAGGCCGCGCAGGCGGCGCCCGTCCTTCTCGTCGCCACCGACGACGAGCACGCGAAACGGCCCCTCGAGGTGGCTCGCCGCTTGTATCAGCACGTCGATCCCCTTGAGCGGCTCGATGCGCCCGACGAAGAGGATCACGGGCTCGTCGGCGTCAAGGCCAACGTGCGCCCGCGCCTCAGCCCGGTCGATCGGCCGGAAGTGGTCGACGTCGACGCCGCAGGGGATGACGCTGATCCCGGAGCGCTGAGCGCGGTAGAGGTCGGTCAGCATTCGGGCCTCGCCCTCGCCGGCGCAGATGATGCGGTCGGCGCCGGCGACGACCGTGCGCTCGCCGGCGATCCTGTACTTCGGTTCGCGCTCGCCAAGGTGGTGGCGGTTCTTGGCCTCGGCCAGCGTGTGGAACATGACGACGTGCGGCGTCTCCCAGCAGTCGGCCAGCGTGCGACCGACCCAGCCGGACATCCAGTAGTGGCTGTGCACGAGGTCGTACGAAAGATCGTTGCGCTCCTGGAACGCGACCACACCCCGGCGGAACTCCTCGAGGTAGCGGCGCTGGGCGCGCTTGTCAGCGTCGAGCGGCCCGGCAGCGATCTGGATGATGCGCATGCGTCCTACGGATCCGTTGGGGCCGTCCAGCTGAGTGATCTCGGGCGAGTCGGCGTCCGTGCGGCGCGTGAAGACGTCCATCGTGTGGCCTCGCCTGGCCAACTCCCGGCCGAGCGAGCGCACGTAGACGTTCAGTCCGCCGCTATCGCGAGTGCCGGGGCGGGCCAAGGGCGACGTATGTACGGAAATGACCGCTATGTTGCACATGCCCTGCGATGATACTACGAAGGGTATCGTTCTGGAGTGTGAGATTGCTCACACGAAGGAGACGTCCTGTCAACGGATGGGGAGACCCGGATAATCGAACCGCCCATCAGTCCGCCGCGTCCGCTAATCCCTGACCACGGCCGGCGGCGTGGCAAACAGCGCCCCGACCGCCCCCTGTCTCGTGTCCCCTGTCTCCGTCACTTGCCCTGCACGAGCGAGAGGAACTCGCCGCGGGTGACGCCGCGCCGGCGGAAGCTGCCCCGGATCGCCGAAGTGATCATGCGAGAGCCGGGCTTCTGGGCGCCACGCATCGTCAGGCAGAGATGCTCGGCCTCAATCACGACGGCGACGCCGTCCGGGCGCAGGCCCTCCATCATCGCGTCGGCGATCTGGCTCGTCAGGCGCTCCTGCATCTGCGGGCGGCGGGCCAAGATGTCGACGAGGCGGGCCAGCTTGCTGACGCCGACGATGCGGCCTTCCGGAACGTAGCCGAGGTGCGCCTCGCCGTGGAACGGCAAGAAGTGGTGTTCGCAGAGGGAGTAGAAGGGGATGCTTTTGAGGATCACCATCTCCTTGTGCGCTTCATCGAACCCCTTGCTCAGCACGTCCAGCGGGTCCTGCCGCAGCCCCGAAAAGAGCTCGGCGTAGAGCCGCCCGATTCGTTCCGGCGTTTCGGCCAGCCCCTCGCGCGTCCCGTCCTCGCCGACCGCCGCGATGATCTCGCGGACGGCGGCAGCGATTCGTTCCTGGTCTACGCCGGCGATACGTGTGTCCATAGCGGGGAAATTGTATCAGGCTGCGGGTCACGACCAGAACGCGTCGACCTCATAGCGGTCCTCGATCAGGAACCAGAATTCCGCGATCCACCCCTCCGCGATACGGAACTTCCAGGCCTGCAAGTGAGCCGCCCAGCTTCTTGCGAGACGTATAATTGCAGCCTTGGTATTACGACTGCCGCTGCCGGTAGCGGCAACGACTCTTTGAAAGTACTGCCTAGTCAGGAGGGCGAATCATGGTGGGACCAAACAAAGACCTCGCCATTGAGAAGTACCGTGGACTCGCTGGCGGTTACGATCAGCGGGCGAAGGGCGTAGAGGGTATTCGGCGCGACGCGGTGGCTCATCTGAAACTTGAGCCGGGCGACGTCGTTCTAGATGCCGGCTGCGGCACCGGTCTGAGCTTCCCGCTCATCGAGGAGCAGATTGGATCAGAAGGTCAGATCGTCGGCATCGACTTGAGCCCTGAAATGATCGCGCGGGCGCGTAACAGGGTCAACGATGCCGGCTGGGGAAACGTCACACTGATCCAGTCGGCGATAGAGGATGCTGCAATCCCTGTGGAGGCAGCCGCCGTTTTCTTCCACTTCACTCACGACATCATGCGCTCGGTAGCGGCGCTTGACAACGTCTTCCAACATGTGAAGCCTGGCGGGCGGACCGCGACGGCAGGCGCGAAGTTGGCTCCCTGGTGGGCGTTCCCCGTGAACATCTATATGCGGCGGGCGGTCCGTCAGTACGTGACGACCTTCGAAGGCTATGACAAGCCCTGGAGTCTACTGGCGCCCTATGTTCCTGATCTCCAGGTGAAGTCGGCCCTGTTCGGGGCGGCATACATGGCCTGGGGCACAGTCCGGCTGCCTGAACACTCAGTCTGATGATTACCGGGTGATTCCCGAGGCCTTGCGAAGCGTTTGCCGCACGGCCTTAAAGCGCGCCGATCAGGACCAGAACGCGTCGACCTCGTATCGGTCTTCGACCAGGAACCAGAATTCGGCGATCCGGCCCTCCGCGATGCGGAACGTCCAGGCCTGCAGTGAGCCATCCAGCTTCTTGCCCTCGCGTTCGGCGTGGACGCGAACGAGGGCGATCGCATAGTCGTCGCCGGCCATGACGTCGAGGACCTGCGGGCGCACGGTGCCGTTCGAGAGTTCGCGCGGGCGGGCGAGGAAAGCGAGTACTTCGTCCGGGCCCCGATAGTCCGCAGAGAGCGGGCTGCGGCCGGGCACGTGCCAGACGATGTCGTCAGTCAGCGCCTCGCGCACGGCGGCCTCGTCGCCGCGGGCCTGGGCGACAAACCACCCGCGGACAAGCTCTTCGTTTGCGTGGGGCATCTCGCTGGGAACGTTACCAGATCACCCTCGCAACAGGTCGAAGGTGCCACTAAGAGAGGCCCATCGCCGACTCGACGGCCGCGAGGTCGGCGTCGACCTCGGTTGCCTCGGTCTCGGTGGCGAGGGCGGTCTCAGGGTCTTTGAGTCCGTGGCCGGTAATGACGCAGACGATGGTCTGGTCGCGGAGGCTCTCAGGTCCTTCGAGAGCCTCCGGACGAGCGGCATACTTGAGGAGGCCGGCCACGCAGGCGGCGGAGGCCGGCTCACAGAAGATGCCCTCTTCTTCGGCGAGGAGGTGGTAGGCGTCGAGGATCTCGTCATCGGTCACAGCGTTGATCTCGCCGCCGGACTCGTCGCGGGCAGCGACGGCGGACTCCCACGAGGCCGGGTTGCCGATGCGAATGGCAGTGGCGACCGTCTGCGGGTCGTCGACTGGTTCGCCGCGGACGATGGGCGCCGCACCGGCGGCCTGCCAACCGATCAGGCGCGGCTTCCGGCTGGCGCGCTCCGCCTGGTAGTACTCGACGAAGCCGCGCCAGTAGGCGGTGATGTTGCCGGCGTTGCCGACGGGGATGAACAGCAGGTCGGGCGCCTCACCCAGGTCATCGACGATCTCGAAGGCGGCGGTCTTCTGGCCTTCGATGCGGTGCGGGTTGACGGAGTTCACGAGCGAGAAGACGGGGTGCTTCTCGGAAACGCGGCGGGCGATAGCGAGCGCATCGTCGAAGTTGCCGCGGACGGCCAGCACCCGGGCGCCGTGGGCGACGGCCTGGGCCAGCTTGCCCCCGGCGATGCGGCCGTGCGGGACGAGCACGAAGGCGTCGAGGCCGCTGTGCGCGGCGTAGGCGGCCGCCGAGGCGCTCGTGTTGCCCGTCGACGCGCAGAGGACGGCCTGCGCATTGGCTTCTGCCGCCTTGGCCACCGCAAGGACCATTCCCCGGTCCTTGAACGAGGATGTCGGGTTGCACATCTCGAGCTTGAAGTACAGGTCTTTGCAGCCGATGCGCTCGATCAGCCGGCGGGAGCTCACGAGCGGGGTACCGCCCTCGCCCAGGCTGAGCATCGGCGTGTCGTCGGTGACGGGCAGGCGGTCCCGGTAGCGTTCGAGGACACCTCCGGTGGCTGACGTGCCGGTCAAGCGCTCCAAATTCGAGGCCTCATGGCAGTGGCGCGGATTCAGTCCGTGGCGTGTAGCTCACCATGGGTAAGCTCCTTGATCTCCTGGTTCAGCGCTTCGGAGGCGCGGCGGCGCTGGCGCAGGAACGTCTGGTAGACCTTCTTCAGCGCTTGCTTCGTCTGGTCAGTCAGGTCTTCCAGTCGCGCAGCCATCGCCATCAGCTCGCTTGCCTGCTTCTGGCTCCGTTGGTCAAGGCGGCCCAGCCCCTTGATGAACTCGTCCGTGCGCTCCGTGATCTCGGTGGCGATCTGTTCGAGGCTGGCCATGCGGTGACTGATCTGCTCGCGCTCGTAGGCGGCGCCTTGCAGCGCTTCTCTGGCCTCTTCCTGCGTGCCAGCGATCACCTCGATGTGCTCCTGGCGCTCCATCACTTTGTGCAGCTGATCGAGGGCGAGTGACAGACGATCAGCGAGCGCCTCGCTGGACTCCTCCAGCCGCTGAAAATCACCGCTGAAGCGCGCGAACTCCTGGTCCAGCCGCAGCGTCGCCTCGTGGCTGCGAGCGGACTTCGTCTGGATGTCTTCCATCGCCCGCTCTTTCGCCTGTGCTGTCAGACGACCACCGGCGATCTCTTCTTCGATGTGCCGAGCGACTTCTTCGAGCGACTTCACGCGGCCGTCGAACTGAGCGATCGTCCGGCTGATCGACTCCACCTGCTTGGCGATCATGCCCACGTCATATCGCTCGCGTCCGGCTTCGGCCTTGCGGCCCTTGCCATCGTGCTCAACCTGGTCGGCGGGTTGGCTGCGGATAAGGTGGACCAGCGCCGCCTGATAATGGTGGCCCAAAGCCTCTCCGCCGGTCTGGTATTTCTCCTGGCGACCATAACCCTTTTGGGTATGGTCCAGGTGTGGCATATTCTCACCATCGCCTTCCTGGCCGGTGCGGTGGAGGCCTTTGACCAACCGGCCCGACGCGCCTTTTTCCCACAATTGATTGACCGGGATGTGATGATGAGCGCGGTGGCCATGAACTCCTCCATCTGGCCCGGCACCCGCATAATGGCTCCCGCCCTGGCCGGGTTCATCATTTCCATCACCAACACGGCGGAGTATGCCTTTTTCGTACCCGGCGGCGGGTTCTTGGTTATGGCCATTGTCGTTTCGACCCTCCGAGTACCCCGAGTGCTGGGACGCGCGTCCGGCGGGGCTGTCCAGGACCTGATGGAAGGACTGAATTTCATCACCAAGAACTCGGTGTTCTCTTTCCTCATCGCCTTGACCTTTTTCAACAGTTTCTTCGCCATGGCCTATGTGCCGCTGATGCCCGTGTTTGCCAAGGATATCCTGAACGTGGGACCCAGGGGCATGGGCATGCTATTGGGAATAAGTGGGGTGGGTTCCCTGCTGACCACCATCTGGTTCGCGGGTTGGGGGGCGAACACGCGAAAGGGGATTCTCATCATCGGTGGAGGTCTGCTGGGCGGGCTTATGGTGGTGGCTTTCGGCCTCACCTCACTGTGGTTCGAGTCCTATCCGCTGGCCCTGGGGCTGTTGTTCTTTGTCGGTGTGTTCAGCACCATGCAGAACACTGCGCTCCAGAGTGCCTTGCAGGTGATGGTGCCGGACCATATACGCGGCCGGGTTATGGGGTTCTACGGGATGACCTATAATATCAGGCCC
>JADFTG010000072.1 GCA_022560365.1 Chloroflexota bacterium
CCGGCGACGTAAGCGATGACGATGATGATGATCGCGGCGAGCAGCACGTGTCCGGCGGAGATGCGCGGCAGGTTGAGTCCGGAGAGGCCGCGGCTGAGGGCACGGAACGGCGCCGAAGCAGCATCGCCGATTCGCCGGCTGAGGGGGCGCCGCGGCGGGAACTTCTCGATCCTTGCGAGAAGCTCATCGACCTCTTTCTGGATGCGGTCTGGCTGGTTGGGCATGGGGATCTTCCGCGCGCTCTCCTGCTTCCATCTTATGCTGCCTCTAGATACGCGTCCAGAACGGAATCGGGATCGCCGGTGGCTTTTGGCGCTCGGGGTGGGCATAATGAGCGCTAACTTTCGGGAGGGTGCGACTTTGGACTGGCGAGAGGAATACAAGCGCAGGCTTTGCACCGCCGATGAGGCGATGGCGGACGTGCGGGGCGGAAACCTGGTGGCGATACCGATCGCCGGGCCGCGTACCCTGCAAGCGGCGCTATTCCGCCGCTGCCAGGACGTAGGCGAGATCGAGCTGCGGCTCTCCGCGCCGCTGACCGACCCGGGCTGGCTCCGCCCCGGCAGCGACCTCTTCCGGATCGAGTTCGAGCTGTTCATCAGCGATTACGGCCGAACGGCAACCGACGAAGGCAGGGCCACCTACCTGCCGAACCTCTTCTCGCTGAACTTCAAGGGCCAGGAAGAGGGTCGGGAGGAATGGCGGGACGTGGACGTCTTCCTGACCTCCGTGACGCCGCCGGACGACGACGGATACGTGCAGTTCGGCGCTCACAACTGGAACAAGCGCCTTTACGTCCGCCACGCCAGGAAGACGATCGCCGAGGTCGACGCCGGCCTGCGCCCCGTCTGTGGCGAAAACAAGGTGCACGTTAGCGAGATCACGCGCTTCGTCGAGGTGCCTCCGGTCGAGATCACGCAGCCGCTCGTCGATCGCTGGCTTGACCGCGTCGATGACGAAGGTCTGAAGGCCGAATACCGGGCGATCGTTGACGATCTGGAAGGAGACCTCGAGCGCCTGATCGTGATCGGGCCGGCCATGACTCGGCTGGAGCCGATGCAGGTCCGCCGGACGCTTGGCCTCGCTGAGCCGTCGGAGGAAGCGAAGGTGATCGCCGGGCACGTCTCGGAGGTGCTCCCGGACGGGGCAACGATCCAGATCGGCGTCGGCGAGCCCGGGATGTACCTGGCTCGCGCCGGCGCGTTCGATGGTAAGCACGACCTGGGCTTGCACACGGAGATGGTGGCGCCCGGCATCGCGCAGCTGGTCGAGGCCGGCGTGATCAACGGCGCCCGGAAGCAGCTCCACCGGGGGAAGGCAGTCGCGGTCGCCTGGTCCGGCTCGGACTCGGAGGGCCTGAAGATCGTGACCAACAACCCGAAGTTCGAGTGCTACGACCCCGACTACCTGCTGAGCATGAACGTGATGTCACAGAACGAGAACTTCCACGCCATCAACAACGCGCTATCCATCGACCTCGTCGGCCAGATCAACTCCGAGTCCGTGTTCGGCTCGCGGTTGATCAATGGCACAGGGGGCCAGCCGGAGACGCACATAGCCGCCGTTCTCTCGAAGGGTGGCCGGGCGATCACGCTGCTGCCGTCGACGGCGATGCACGGCGCGGTCTCGCGCGTGGTCGCCCAGCAGGAGCCGGGGTCGATCGTCACGATACCGCGCTACTTCGCCGATACGGTGATCACGGAGCACGGCGTGGCGCGCCTCTGGGGCAAGAACCACCGCCAGCGCGCCGAGGAGCTTATCGCCATCGCCCACCCGGACTTCCGGGCCGACCTCCGCCGCGAAGCCCAGCGGCTCTAACGGCGACCAGGGGGGATCGGAGACGGGGCATAGGACGGGACTCCGACCGCTCATGGTGAGGCTCTCGAATCATGAGCGCGGCACCTGGCATCGGGCGGTTCGGAATGCCGTGCGCCGCTCGTCCTTCGAGAGCCTCAGGACGAGCGGGACGAGCCGAGGGTATCCTTCGATACCTCAGGACGAGCGGGATCTGACACCTGACACCTCGCACCTCGCACCTCGCACCTCGCGCGCTATACTGGCGGCCATGAAGCTCGGAGCGCACGTGCGAACGGCCGGCGGCGTCGACAAAGCGGTCGGCCGCGCGGAGGAGATGGGCGCGGAGACGATCCAGCTGTTCAGCGGCGCGCCGCAGGCCTGGCGGCGCAAGAACTACTCGAAAGACGAAGTCGACGCGTTCAGAGCGCGGCTGAAGGAGACCGGCATCGGGCCGGTGTTCATTCACGGTCTCTATCTGATGAACTTCGCGACCGACAACCCGGACCTGCTAGAGAAGTCACGGGAGGCGCTCGTTGCCGAGATGAACGCTGCGTCCCTGATCGGCGCGAGGGGTGTGATCTTTCACCTCGGCAGCCACAAAGGCGCTGGCTACGAGGCCCGCGTCGGCCAGGTGATCGACCAGTGCTGCCAGGTGCTGGAAGCGACGCCGGACGACGCCTGGCTGATCCTCGAGAACAGTGCTGGGATGGGCGGCGCCGTCGGCTCTAAGTTCGCGGAGCTGGGCCGCATCGCCCGTGAGTCCGGCAGCGATCGCATCAAAGTTTGCCTCGACACGCAGCATTCGTTCGCCGCCGGTTACGACGTTAAGACGCGCGAAGGCCTTGACGCCGCCATGGCCGAGTTCGACAAGGAGATCGGCCTCGACCGGCTCGCGGCCGTGCACGCGAACGACTCGAAGATCGAGTTCGGGGGCGGCAAGGACCGGCACGAGAACATCGGCGAAGGCTACATCGGCCGCGACGGCTTCACGAACCTGCTCTCCCACCCCGCGTTTGCCGACGTGCCGTTCTTGCTGGAGGTTCCCGGGTTCGATGGCAGCGGCCCGGACAAGGCGAACCTGGACATCCTCAAAGAGCTGCGCGCCGCGGCGAACGGCTAGCTCGTAACGGGCAGGCGCGCGGAGTAGATCTCGGCCAGTGTGTCGATGAACGCCTGCACGGCCCGCGAGCGCTTGCGGTTGCGCCGGTACTGCAGCGCGATCGTCCGGCGGATTGGTTCGACATCCGGCAGTTCAACCTGAACGAGCGTGCCCGCCTCCAGCTCCCGCCGGACCGTCACGTCGGGTACGAGTGCGACGCCGAGCCCCTGTTCGACCATGCGCTTCGTCGCCTCGAGTGAGTCGAGTTCCATGGCAACGTTGGGGATGACGTTCGCCTTGCGGAACAGGTCATGGATCAGGCCGTAGTAGGACGAGCCGCGGTCGAAGAGCACGATCGGTTCGCTGGCGATTTCGGCGATTGTCGCTTTGCCGGACGCCGCGAATTCGTGACCGGGTTGGGCAACGAGCACGATCTCGTCGTCGTAAAGGTGAATACTCTCCGTATCCGGGTGAGAGAGCGTGCGCAGGAGGCCGACCTGGACTTCGTCTGTGAGCAGCATGTTGAGTACCTGCTCTGAACGGCCCGTGCGGATCACGACGTCGACGAGCGGGTAGTCGGTGCAGAAGCGGTGGAGGATATTTGGAAGGACGTAGGTAGAGATCGTGATTGCGGAGCCGAGGCGGAGGGAGCCGAGCTGGACTTTGCGCACGTCCTCAACGGCGTCGCGGCCCTCCTGCAGCTGCTGGAGGATGCGCTCGACGTAGGGGAGGAAGACGTGGCCGGCGTCGGTCAAGCGCACGCTGCGGCCGCCTCGCTCGAACAACTCCTCGCCCAGCTCGCGCTCCAGCGCCTGGATGCGCGCGGTGATGGATGGCTGGGTAAGGTGTAGCGCCTCGGCGGCGCGACTGAAGGAGCTATGTGTGGAGACCTGTACGAAAGCCTCGATCTGTCCGAAGTCCAAGCGCGAAACTACCTCAGCTATTCAAATCGCCTATGGGTACTATGAATCAGAATAGAGAATCACGAACGGCAGGTCAAGGCGTGTCGCGAACTTGCTTCAGGCTTCGTGGCGTTCGGCTGTCGAGCGCCAGGCGCCGCTTGTGTCGTGCGTCTCGAACCACCCCGCGTTGATCGGCGTAAACTTCTTCTGGTCTTCCGGTACGTCGTCTTCGAAGAAGATCGCCGAGACCGGGCAGACCGGTTCGCAGGCGGCGCAGTCGATGCACATGTTGGGGTCGATGTAGTATTGCGGATCGTCCTCGGTCGTGTGGATGCAGTCGACGGGGCAGACGTCGACGCAGGAGGCGTCCTTGGTGCCGATACAGGGTTCAGTGATGGTGTAGGTCATAGCTTCGCTTGTCCGCTATTTTAACGGCCGCTAAGTAGCGCAACAAGAGACGTGGATCACTCCTCCTTCACGCCCCGTTTGTTGACCGTCACGTCTCCGCTAACCCGCGCCTGACAGGCGAGGCGCAGGTTGTTCTCGCGCACCATCGCCTCGGACCGCTCTTCGGTCATCGTCTTCAGCTCCGTGCGGCCGATGTCGTCGAGGTTCTCGGCGCCGGCTTCGATGCGGCACAGGCAGGTGGTGCAGATCGCCTGGCCGCCGCACGTTGTGGGCCAATAGAGGCCGCTGGCGTGCGCCGCAGCCATGATCGTCTGACCGGCTTGCGCATCGATCTCGCGGTTGAGCGGTAGGATCCTGATTTTCGGCACGAAGTGAGCTCCGGGATGATGGTATCACCGGTGCTGAAAGGCTTGCGGCTCGTGGGTCGCGGTCGCATATACTTGGTCTGATCCCGCGCCCTCTTTAAGAGGAGGTCTTCCCGCCAAATGAAGCCGATCCCCGATGGCACCAGCGACGAGATGGTTATCGAGACTACGCCCGAGATGGGCGTCCGCCACCTGCCGGTGCCGATGTACTCCACACCGTCAATGGTCGGACACTTCGAACAGCTCTGCCTGAGGATGATGATCCCGTTCCTTGCCGCGGGCGAGAACTCCGTCGGTTACAAGGTCGAGGTCAAGCACTCGGCGCCGACGCCCATCGGCATGAAGGTCACTGTGAAGGCGAAGACGATCGAATCCGACGAACGTAAAGCCGTCTTCGCCGTGGAGGCGTACAACGAGACGGGAGCGAAAATCGGCGAGGGAAAGCATGAACGACGGGCGATCGATATGACGCGCTTCTCCGGGCCAAGCCAGTCAGCATGACGACGCTGGCCGCGCTGGAGAAAGGATACGAATTTCCGCCCGCGTCCTTCGACCTCAGCGAAGAGTGGGTCGATGCTTACGTCGCTTCCGTCGAGGACGAGGCGATGGCGGCGCTGGGCGGCGGGTTCGTGCCGCTGATGGCGATCGCGGCGCTGGCGATCCGTGCTCTGCTGGAGCATTCCAGCCTGCCGCCGGGCACGTTACACGCCGGCCAGGAGCTGGCGTTCGCTGCGCCCGTGCGCCGGGGCGAGGCGCTGACGGTGGCCGCCCGGATCGCATCCCGTGGCGAACGCGCCGGCTGGGTCCTGATGGGCGTCGAGCTGCGTGTCGCACGCGATGGCCTGGCAGTGATGACCGGACGGGCGACGCTTTCGTTCCCCGTGGCGGAAGGAGCGGCCGTTTGACGCAACAGACGTCACTCGCGGCCGGCGCGGCGCTCCCAACGGTGACGAAGACGATCACGCAGGAGAAGATCAACGCCTACGCGCGGGCTGGCGGCGATAGCAACCCGCTGCACACCGATCCCGCCTTCGCGGCCAGGACGCAGTTCGGCGGCACGATCGCGCACGGGATGCTCGTTCTCGCCTACGTCTCCGAGATGCTGACGGCGGCGTTCGGCGAAGACTGGCTGGCGAGCGGGCGGCTGAAAGTGCGCTTCCGGGCGCCGGCGCGGCCCGGGGACACGCTGACGTCCTCCGGCAAGGTCACCAGCGTCGACGGTGGAAAGACCCTCTGCGAGGTCGAATGCCGGAACGAAAGCGGTGAAGTGCTGGTATCTGGAGAGGCAGCGGTGAGCCGGTGATCGAGCTGAGAGGATCATGGCGGTTGGCTGCTTTGCCCGTGCTGACGGCTGGCGGACTGCTGCTCGTGGCGGCCTGCGGCGACGATGACAACGCCGACCCGCGGGTGGGTCGGATCGGCGGTGTTGCCGAGCTGGCGACGTACGCCTACACGGACGCCGGTGCGGAAGGCCTGTACGATTACCTCTCGGAGCGCGTGACCGACGCCTGCACGAAGGAGCAGGTGACAGAAGCGCTGGCCGCGCACGAGCAGCCGACCGGCTGGGGACAGATCAAGGACGTGACGTTCCAGGGCGAAGACGCTGCGACCGCGACCGTGATCCTGATGTACGGCAGCGATCGCCAGGAGGAGGAGTGGACGTTCGTGCGCCAGGGCACCGCATCCTGGCGGATCGACGACGTCCCCGGCGATTGTGTTGCACTCGCCGGTATCGAGGATGATGGTCTTGTTGAGCCGGAGACCCACGGTGTCCCCGTTCGTTACACTCGAGACGGCGAGGTTCACGACGGACGGGACTTCAACGAGGCGAATGTCCTCGGTAGAAAGAAGGTCGGTGTTCACCGCCCCCGTTGA
>JADFTG010000073.1 GCA_022560365.1 Chloroflexota bacterium
TGCCTTGGCCAGGTAGCGTTCGGCCTCGGTCACTCCGGCAGCTCGATGACGCGCGGACCGGACTGCATGGCGGCAACGGTCTCGGCCAGCCGAACGGCATCGGTGACGGGCGGCGAGCACATCGTGCCGGCACAAGCGTAGGCCGCCGGCGACGGCTGGGCGGGAAGGCCGAGGGCCGCCAGCCGCTCTGCATCGCGCACTGGGTCGAGCACTTGCACAACGCGCGCGGGAACATCGAGCCGAAGCGCCGCGCCGAGCAGCTCATCGTCCGCGCCGACGATGTTCACTTCGGCTGGTGGATTGAGGAGGATATCGACCTGCCGGCCATACGCAGCCGCGAAGTGGCCCATCTGGCCATACGTCCCAGCGAACGCCTCAAGCGTCGTCCGGCCGAGCGTCTGCCAGCGCTCATCTCGCGTCAGGTGGTGGAGGCGAAGGAGCACATCCGCGACACAGGCGTTGTCCTGGAGCGACTTCTGGCGGTTCTTGAGGCGGCCCGTCGCGTCGCCATCGTCCCAGACGTCGAAGAAGCCGCCTCCGTCCGCGTCGCCGAACCGCTCGCCGATGAGATCCGCCAGCGCGACGGCATCGTCGAAGTACGCAGAGTCGCCGGTCACCTCGTGAGCGTCCAGCAGCGCGCGGGCGGTGAACGCCTGGTCCGTGAGGAGGCCAGGTACCTGCGCCTCGCCGTCTTGAGGGCGGAAGCGGTGCATGACGCCATCGCGCCGCAGCTCGTCGAGCAGAAAACGCAGTGCGGTGATCGCCTCGTCTCGCAGCTCGCGCTTATCCAGCGTCCACGAAGCTTCGAGAAACGCCGAGATCATCATCGCGTTCCAGCTCGTGTAGCAGGTCGGATCGATGTAGGGCTCATCACGGCCTTCGCGGTCCGCCTTCGGAAGCTTGTAGAACTCCTCGTCGGCGTCCTGCGAGCCGTAGAAGTAACCGTGCGCCTTGTCGCGCAGCTTCCAGCGAACGTACTCGATGACGCCGTTCGCCGTCGTCGCGTGCTCGGGCGTGTTGGTGGTCCGGTAGAGAGTCAAGAGGTTGTGTAGAAGGCCAGCGTTGTCTTCGAGCATCTTCTCGTAGTGCGGGACGGCCCAGTCTCGGTTCGTTGCGTAACGGAAGAAGCCACCCCATTCGTGGTCGTAGACCTCGGCCGCGGCCATCGACTCCAGCGTCCTGCGCGCCATGTGCAGGACGTCCGGGTCGCGCGTCTTACGGTGCGCGTACAGCAGGAGGTCAAGCGCATCGCTGTGCGGGAACTTGGGCGCGTCGCCGAAGCCGCCGTGGACCGGATCGTACTGACCGGAGATGCTGGCCACGATCCGATCGTAAGCCTCCTGCGAGACCTCACCCCGGCCGCCGGACTGGGCCTCGTCCTGCTTGCCGCGCAACTCTTCTGTCTTGCCCTTGACTTCGTCGCGGTTGCTGACGAAGTAGACGTAGACCTTTGGCAGCACTTCCAGCATCTGATCCGGCGGTATGTAAGTGCCGCCGGCCAGGATCTCACCCTCCGGCGTAAGAAAGGCCGTCGTCGGCCAGCCACCGAGGTTGTAGCGGGCGTTGATGTCCGGCCGCTGATCGTTGTCGACGCGCACCGGGATGTAGTGCTCGTTGACGTAGCTGATCACGCCTTCGTTCGAGTACGAGGTCTCGTCCATGACGTGGCACCAGTGGCACCAGACGGCGGAAAGCGAGAGCAGCAACGGCTTGCCGGCGTCGAGCGCCTCGCGGAAGGCCTCGTCGCCCCATTCGCGCCAGTTGATCTCGCCGGCGCGGTTCGCGCGAGGCGAGAAGTGGAACTTCGTACTGCCCATGCGGCCTCCTCAGGGATTGGGGCGGACTATTCCAGCATACCGTAAGCCGTCGAGAATCGAAGGCCGCGCGCGAAAGGCAAAGTCGGGCCGGTCAGGAGACCTCTTCGACCGGTGCGCCCGCTTCTAACCAGCCTTTGAACCCGGGCTCCAGGTGAGCTACGTTGCTATACCCCATCTCCGTCAGCGCCAAGGCCGCGAGCGCCGAGCGGCCGCCCGAGGCACAGTGGAGGACTAACCGCCGGTCCTGCTGGAAGCAGTCCTTGTAGTACGGTAGCGTCGGATCGGCTGCGAACTCAAGCATCCCGCGCGACACGTGGACGGAACCAGGGATCACGCCGTTCTGAACGCGCTCCTCTTGATCGCGGACGTCGATAAGTACGGCGTCGCCGCCGGCCAACTCCTGCCTGACCTGATCGACGCTGAGGTTCTCGATCTCACGCTTCGCCGCAGAGACCAGATCTAGTGCCTTCCTGGTTGTCACGCGTGCCTCCTTGGAGCAGTCTGGAACGATCGAACTCTCGTTCAACCGGCGACTAGCTCAGCGATAATATCATACCGCCCGAACGAGGGCACGATGTAGGCGCCGGCGGCCCGTTCCTTGACGAGCGCCAGAAGGTCGCGCGCCATCGCCTGCCCTTCTTTGGGGCCGTTGACGTCCCCGGCGCGGCGCATACGCTCCCGGACGTGGTCCGGGAGGTTCATGCCGGGGACTTCGGCGTGCAGGAATTCGGCGTGGCGGCTGTTGTGCAGGGGCAGGACGCCGATCATGATCGGGCGCTTGAACTTCGCGGTCTGGTCCAGGAAGCGCTCCAGCACCTTTTCGTCGAATACGTTCTGCGTGACGAAGAAGTGACAGCCGGCCTCGACCTTGCGGCGCATCAGCCGCACTTCTGTCTCCAGAGGATCGGCGTTGAGGTTGGCGGAGGCGCCGATGAAGAAGTCCGCCTTGCCAGCGATCGATTTCTCGGCAAAGTCGACACCGTCGTTAGCGAGCTTGAGGAAGCGTATGAGGCCAACGGCGCTCACGTCCCAGACGCCGACGATGTCCGTGTAGCCGCCGAGCGACGGCGGGTCGCCTCGCAGGCAGAGGATGTTGCGGATGCCGAGCGCGTGCGCTCCGATCATGTCGGAGTGGATGGCGAGCGCGTTGCGGTCGCGGGTGGTGTAGTGCATGACGATGTCGACGCCCAGCTCCTGCTTGAGGAGGACGGACATCGCCAGCGGCGACATGCGCACCTTGGCTGTCGGGCTGTCGCCGACGTTGATGGCGTCGATACCGGCATCCCGCAGCAGGCGCGCGCCTGCCAGCGCCTTCTGCGGCTTGATGCCGTGCGGCGGGTCGACTTCGACGGACATCACGAAGCACCCGGATTCGATCTTCTCCCGGAAAGGAGACGCGACGGCGGGCGCAGCAGCGCCGACACCATCCTGCGGCGTGTCTGACATATCGGGGTTAGCTTAGCGGAACTGGATTCGCGGGCGCTAGGCCTTGACCTTCACAACCTCTTGCATGAGGCCTTCGATCATCTTGTAGTCGTCCTCCGGGATCTTGTGCAGGTTGCCCTGGAAGGCGAGGCGCCAGTGCTCCGGCGGCCACTTCTTCACGTACTCCATCGTCGGGCCGATCTCGCGCACGTCGAGGTACTGCTCCGGCGTGAGGACGGTGATCTTCTTGATCTTGACGCGCCAGGGGTAGTCTTCTTTCGGCTTCACGCTGCGGAAGACCTTCTCGTGGTCCTCGTAGTAGTCAGACGTGACCTCGGCGATGCCGCCGAACTTCATGATCTTCGTGAGGTAGAAGATGAGGTGGTCGCCGGGATTCATGCCGGAAACCTCGGCGCGGCGCGTGCTCTTGAAGCCGAACATGTCCCAGCCTCGATCTTCGGCGATGCGCATGTTCTCTTCGGAGCCAACTACGATCCAGTAGGTCATGGGGCACCTCCGCGGGACATTATAGCCGGGTAAACGAAACCCGGAGCCTGGGTGGCTCCGGGTTCTTGTGTCGGATTCGGGTGGGCCTAGTGAGCGCAGGGTTTAGCTTTCCCGCCGCCCTCCGCGGTCTGGAAGGAGGTGCCGCAGGCGCAGGAGCTGGTCGCGTTCGGGTTCAAGATCGTGAAGCCGGCCTTCATCAGGTCGTCGACGTAGTCGATCTCGGCACCCTCGAGGAGCGGCACGCTATCCGGATCGATCACCAGCTTCACGCCCGCGTTCTCGATGATCAGGTCGTCGTCCTCGATTTCTCGCGCGACCGCCATGCCGTACTGGTAGCCGGAGCAGCCGCCACCAGCGACGAACACACGCAGGCCAGTGTCCTCGGGGAGGCCCTTTTCCTTGAACATTGCTTTCGCCTTCTCGGCGGCCTTTGCAGAGACGGTCATCATGGCTGCACCTCAGTCTTAAAGTAAGCGATCAGTTCTTATATTGTGACAAACGTGAGGCAGGCTGTCAACGCGCTATACGTCGAGGCCGATCGACCTCAAATCGGTGGCGAACTGCTCGTAACCGGTGAAGTGGAAGCCGTGCATGCCGATGTCGCTGGCGGCGGCGGCGTAGGCGCTCACGTCGTCGGTGAATACAGACGCTTCGGGCTCGGCGCCGGCCGCTTTGAGCGCGTGGTGGAAGATCGCCGGGTCGGGCTTGGCAACGCCGACGTCTCCCGAGCCGATGCGCACGTCGAAGATTGGAATGAGGTGAGGCATCTCAGCGCTGAGCCGCTCCTCCATGCCCGGGATCGTGTTGGAGATGATGCCGGTCGTATAGCCGGAGGACTGCAGGCGGCCGACGAGCGCGACCATGTCCTCATCGAGCAGGCGCTCGGACGCTTGCCAGGCGTTCATAAAGTCTTCGACGGTGTCGGCAGACATCCGCTTCGCTGCCGCCGTGCGGATCGATTCGAACCACTCCTCGCGCGTACAGGCGCCGATCTGGAAGTCGCGGTAGGTGCTCTCGCGGTAGAGGCAGTCGAAGAGCGTGTGCTCGGGTAGTCCGAACTTCGCCTCGACGGCGGCGTGGTCGATGCCGTCCATGTGCGTCAGCATGACGCCACCGAAATCGAAGAACACTGCTTTGATAGTCATGGGCGTCATCTTAGCGGGCGTGGTGGAGTCACGCCAGCGTGGGCTGTCAACGGATTTGGAACGGACAATCGGATTCGATCTTGAGCCATGAATCCGTTTATCCGCTTCCTATTCCGTTAACGGAAACGGCGTCTGGCTACACGCCCTGGTAGCGGTGGGCGATGGGCAGGCGGCGGTCGCGGCCGAACGCCTTGGGCGTGATCTTGACGCCGGGCGGAGACTGGCGCCGCTTGTACTCGGTGACGTCGATCATGCGCACGACGCGCTTGACGGTCGCCTCGTCGTGGCCCATGGCGACGATCTCGGCGACGCCGCGGTCCTTCTCGACGTACTCCTCGATGATGACGTCGAGCACTTCGTACGGCGGCAGCGTGTCCTGGTCTAGCTGGCCCGGCTTGAGTTCGGCACTGGGCGGCTTGGTGATCACGGACTCGGGGATGGCTGGCCGCTGGCCGACCGAGTTGCGGTAGCGGGCGAGGCGGTAGACCAGCGTCTTGGGCACGTCCTTGATCACCGCGTAGCCGCCGGACATATCGCCGTAGAGGGTAGCGTAGCCGGTGGCGAACTCGCTCTTGTTGCCGGTCGTCAGCACGATCCAGCCGAACTTGTTCGAGAGCGCCATGATGACGTTGCCACGAATGCGCGACTGGATGTTTTCCTCGGCTGTGCCTTCCGCTCCGCCGTCCAGCTCGGCGAAGGGACGCTCGAGCATCGACAGGTAGGCCGCGTGCGCCGGCTCGATCGGCACGACGAGGAAGCGAACGCCGAGGTTGTCCGCCAGGTCCTGCGCGTCTTTGATGCTGCCCTCGGAAGAGTAGCGCGAGGGCATGCCGATGCCGATGACGTTCTCGGCGCCGATGGCGTCGACCGCGACGACGGCGACGAGGCTGGAGTCGATGCCGCCGGAGAGGGCAACGAGCACTTTACTGAAGCCCGTCTTCCCCAGGTAGTCCCGTGTGCCCGTGACGAGCGCCTGGTACACCTCCGCCTCGAATGCGGGCGGAGATTCCACGCGAGGCTCTACGGGGGGCTTGTCGGCGGCCGTAGAGCCGCTCACGAAGGTGTGCCTGGACGCGGGCGCTGTATCAGGCGCCTCGATGTCATGGACGAGCAGGTCCTCGTCGAACATGACGGCGCGCGCCACCAGCTCCCCGGACCGGTCGAGGACCATCGATCCTCCATCGAAGACGAGCTCATCCTGGCCGCCCACCTGGTTCGTGTAGCAGACCCAGACGCCGTAGTCGCGGGCGCGCTGGGCGAGCATCTCCTGGCGCTCGGCGTACTTGCCGGCGTGGTATGGCGAGCCGTTGATGTTGAGGATTACCTTCGCGCCGACGGCGGCCTGCGCTTCGATCGGGTCGCCCGGGAACCAGATGTCTTCGCAGATGTTCAC
>JADFTG010000074.1 GCA_022560365.1 Chloroflexota bacterium
CTGGAAGAGACGGGGCGCGAGATCGCCACCTGCAACTTCCGCGCCGGACTGGAGGCTGGTATGTCGGCGGCGCGCGAGGCGAACCGCTACGTGGAAGAGAGCGCGCCCTGGAAGCTGATCAAGGAGGACCGCGAGCGCTGCGCGACCGTGCTATACACGGCGATCGCGGCGATCAACGGCCTGAAGACGGCGCTGTACCCGTTCCTGCCGTTCACCTGCCAGAAGCTGCACGGCTACCTGGGCAACGAAGGGCCCGTGCAGGCAGGCGGCTGGCGCCTCGTCATGCCGAGCGCGGGACGTCCTCTGGCGGAGACCGAGCCGCTGTTCAAGAAGCTCGACCCCGACATCGTCGAAGAGGAAGAGGCGAAGCTGGGCGTCTGATGCTGATCGATTCGCACTGCCACCTCCAGGACCGAAAGTTCGGGGAAGACATGGCTGACGTCATCGGCCGCGCGACCGAGTCGGGCGTGACGGCGATGGTCACGATCGGCTACGACATGCCGAGCAGCCGCCGCGCGATCGAGATCGCCGACGCGCACGAGAACGTCTACGCGACGGTCGGCGTGCACCCGCACGACGCGAAAACGCTAACCACGAGCGACGGAGAAGAGCTGGCGCGGCTGGCGGAGTCGCCAAAGGTCGTGGCGATCGGCGAGATCGGCCTCGACTTCTTCCGCAACCTGTCGCCACGTGAGGACCAGTATCTGGCGTTCCGGGAACAGCTCGCCGTCGCGCGCGCCGTGAATCTGCCCGTCGTCATCCATTCGCGCGACGCGGACGAAGAGGTGTACGAAGTGCTGGCCGAGCACGCCGAGGAGTTAGGCGCGCCCGAGGACCGGCTGATCGGCGTCATGCACTGCTATCCGGGCGACCTGCCGCAGTCGCTGCGCTATATCCGGCTGGGCTTCGCGATCTCGATCGCCGGGCCGGTGACTTACGCCAAGTCAAACGTGACCCGGGCGGTGGCCGGTGCGGTGCCGCTGACCAGCATGACGGTGGAGACGGACGCACCGTACCTGCCGCCCCAGCGGGTACGAGGACAGCGCAACGAGCCGGCGAACGTCCGTGACGTCGCAGAGTTCGTGGCGCAACTGCGCGGAACGCCTTACGAGACGGTTGCCGAAGAGACCGCGAAGACGACGTCGAGGCTGTTTGGCCTGACCACCAGCGTTGCGGAGCGGGCAGGAGGCGCGCGATGAGGACAACTCCGCTGTACGGCGCCGTGCAGGACGACCTGAGCCGCGTCGAGGCGGTCTTCGACGAGATCAAGAAGGTCGACTTCGGGCCGCTCAGCGAGATGCTGGGGATGGTGCTGGGCGGCGGCGGCAAGCTGATGCGGCCCGGCCTGGCGCTGCTCTGCGGCCGTTTCGGCACGTACGACCTCGACAGGCTCGTCTCGCTGGCGGCCTCAGTGGAGCTGCTGCACACTGCCACGCTGGTACACGACGATGTGATCGACCGCGCGGACACGCGCCGCGGCCGGCCGACGGTGAACAGCGCGTTTGAGAACTCGACGACGGTGATGCTGGGAGACTTCCTGTTCGCTCACGCGGCTGACCGCGCTGTGGCGACGGGCAGCTTGCGCGTGGTGCAGTTGTTCTCCAGGACGCTGATGATCATGGCCCGGGGCGAGATCCGGCAGGACCTGGCCGCCTACGACAGCCGGCAGACGATCCGGGACTACCTGGCGCGCATCGGCGGCAAGACGGCGTCGCTCTTCGCGACGGCCTGCGAAGGAGCAGGCGAGATCTCGGGGCAGCCAGAGGAGCAGGTGAGTGCGCTGCGAGAGTACGGCTACAACTTCGGGATGGCGTTCCAGGTGGTGGACGACATCCTCGACTTCACCGGCGATGAGGAGGAGATGGGGAAGCCTGTCGGCAGCGACTTGATGCAGGGAACGCTGACGCTGCCATCGTTCCTGCTGATGGAGCGCTCGCCGAATGGTAACCCCGTGGACGCGTACTTCAAGGCACCTTCGCCGGAGAAGCTGCAAGCGGCCGTGAAGACGGTCCGCGATTCAGGCGCGGTCGAAGAATCATCGCAGATGGCGAAGGACTTTTGCGGGCGGGCGATCGATGCGCTCTCCGCGCTGCCCGATACCGCTGACAGAGAGACGCTGGCGGAGCTGGCGCGGTACGTCCTCGACCGACACAGCTGAGTCAGGCTAAAGCCTGACCTGCGGATCAGGGCGCTATCCGCCGAGCGTCTTGCGGTTCTTCTTCCTCTTGGCGGTCTTGGCCGTGCCAAACCCGTACTGGTCGACGCCCCACTTGTCGCGATATCCCGCTTCACTGTACTCGGCCAGCGCCTTGTCGCGTTTGGCGGCGACTACACCGCGTGTGGGACGTGGCGGTGGCTTTGGCCTGGCGAGTTCGGGGTGTTCGAAGCCTTTCATGCGCTTGGCGCGCTGTTTGACCTCTTTCCCCATATGCCAGAATGTGCCTTTGTCGGGGATACGACGCGGGTAGCCGTCACGCATCGTGAAGGCGGCGAAGGTGGACATCATCCGCGGCGCTTCGCGGCTGCACTCGGGGCAGGGAGACGGGTCCGAGGCGTCGCGCATCTGGCGGATCGCCTCAAAGATACCGTTGCAGTGTTCGCAGTAGTACTCGTAGAGGGGCATGCTATCCCTTCTTCGTCTTTCCGCTGGCGCTACGCTTGCGGGCGCTCTTCGGTTTCACGCGCGCGATAGGCGGCTTCTTTGCGCCGTCACGGACGTCGTGGTGATGGTAGGGGACGCGCTCCCTGAGGCCCTTGCGCCTCGACATCGTGGCGAACGTCGTCGGCATGATGCGGTCGGAGCTACGGTCGCACTTCGGACAGTCCACAGGCTGATCGGACCTAGAGATCGCCTGCAACGAGTCGAAGACCTTGTCGCATTTCTCGCAGTAGTACTCATAAACGGGCACGTCTAGACCTCGATCTTGTTGCGCGCACTCTCGCGGCGCAGGCGGTCGATGAAGGCAGCCGCGTTCACGTCCCGCTCCAGGACGCTGATGATGTAGCTGTGGAGGTGACGTTCGACCTCCTCAGCCAGCTCCGGCGGCACGTTGACGCGCGCTACATCGTTATACGACCCACGTTGCAGTAGACGCAAGACCTTGAGGCCGTTGAGAGTCATCACGCGCGGGCCGGCGAGGCCGGGGACGCATTGGCGGCAGACGGCGCCGCCGGCGACCGGCGCGAAGAAGTTGTCGACGGGCTCGAGGGCGTTCCCGCAGCCGACGCAACGATCGATCTCGGGACGGAAGCCGGACTGGTCAAGAAGCCGCATCTCGAAGAAGCGGAGCGCCGTGTCGGGGGCCAGGCCGGACTCCAGGCGGCCGAGGGTATCGAGGAGGAGGCGATAGGTGGGGAGGCTCTGCACGTGGTCCGCCGTCATACGGTCGGTGAGTTCGGCGACGTAGAGGGCGCGGCTGAGGAGGTCGAGGTCTTCGCGGATGCCGCGGAAGCTGGCGAGCGTCTCGCAGCCGGTGATGACGTCTGAGACGTGGCCCCGTGCGAGCTGAAGCGTGCAACGGTTGAGCGGCTGCAGGTGCCCGGAGAGGCGGCTGGTGGTCTTACGCACGCCCTTCGCCTTCGCCTCCATCTTGCCGAACGTTGGCGTGAACAAGGTGAGGATGCGGTCGGCCTCGCCGAGCTTGCGTCCGCGCAGGATGATCGCCTCCGTCTTGTAGAGACGCGCCCTGGGTGGCATCAGGCGCCGTCCATCTCCTGTCGTCCCTCGATTGCTCGCGTCAGTGTCACGTCGTCAGCGTACTCGAGGTCGCCACCGGCGGGCAGGCCGCGGGCGAGGCGAGTGACTCGCAAGCCGAGCGGGCTGATGAGCCGACTGAGGTACATGGAGGTGGCCTCGCCCTCGAGGTTCGGATTCGTGGCGAGGATGATCTCCTTCGTTTCGCCGGCGCGCAGCCGGTCGAGGAGCTCGGACACTTTGAGGTCGTCCGGGCCGATGCCGTCCATCGGCGAGATTGCGCCGTGAAGGACGTGATAGAGGCCGTGGTACGAGCCGGTGCGCTCGAGCGCGAGGATGTCGAGCGGCTCTTCGACGACGCACATGATCGAGCGGTCGCGCCCAGAGTCAGTGCAGATGCGGCAGGGGTCGACCTCCGTGACGTTCTGGCAGGTCGAGCAGAGCCTGACTTTTTCCTTGACCTCGACGATCGCCTCGGCGAGTGAACGGGCGTCCGCCACGGGCATACGCAGCAGGTAGTAGGCCAGGCGCTGTGCGCTCTTGGGCCCGATACCGGGAAGGCGGTAGAACTCCTCGATCAGCCGGGCCAGAGGCGCGGCGGTGGATGTGCTGCGCTCGTACACGTCAGGCCGTACCGGCGATCAGCCGAGGTCCATGCCGGGGATCTTGAGGCCACCGGCGAGGCCCGCCAGCTGCTGCATCTGGCCACTTCTTACTTGCTCGAGGCCATCGTTCATCGCGGCCATGATCAGATCCTGGAGCATCTCCACGTCGTCGGGGTCCACGACGTCCTGCTGGATCGTGATCGTTTTGAGCGCCGGGTGGGCGTTGAGGACGACGTGCACGGCGCCACCGCCGGACGTTGCCTCAAACTCCATGTCCTCAAGTTTGGACTGGGCGTCGGCGAGCTTGGACTGCATCTGCTGGATCTGCTTCATCAGGTCGCCGCCTCCGCCTCCACCTCCGCCGGCGGGCATTTTGGCTCGCTTAGGCATCTGGGCCTCCTTCTCCTTCTTTGGTTGGCGATACGGTGCGCGCCCCCAACTCCTGAGCGGCTTTCACGAGATGACCGGCCGTCGGCTCAGTCTTTTCGGAGCCACGGTCGCGCGGTGCGTGTTCGTACTTGACCTCGACCTTCCGGCCGAGCACGTTCGAGAAGAGTTCGTCGAGCGGCTCCTGGTAAGCGCCGCTCTCGACGCGCTCCAGGTGGAACGTGTGGTAGAAGCCGAGGACGACGGTGTCGCCCTCCGCCGAGAGCACTTCACAGGAGCCGTTGAGCAGCGCCGAGAGCTGACGGTCGCCTTCCCTGCTGGCCCGGCGGACGCTGGCCAGCAGATCGTCCGAGGCGGGTGCGCCCGGTGCGGCTTCCACAGGCGCCGATGCCGGCTTCTCTTCGGGCTCCGGGGTGGGCGCGGCCTCTGCTCTGGATTTGGGCGCCGGTTCGGACTTCGCCTCGGGTTTCGGCGCCGGCTTCTCGCGCGCTGGTGGCGCACGTCGTTCGGCTCGAGGGGCAGGTTGTGCCGACTTCTCGCCGTCCGCAGTCAGGTCGAGCAGCGCGAGTTCGAGCGGCAGCGAACCGCCGGTGGCGGACGGGTCGTCGCGGAAGTCGGCGCGGGCGAAGGCCTGAAGGCCACTGATGATGGCATCTTTCGGCAGGTCCGCGGCTTCGGCACGCACCTCGGCGGCCATGTCGGCGGGCAGGTCGAGCGATTCGACGGCGCCCGCCTTGGCGAGGAGCAGGCCGCGCAGGTACTTGACCACTTGCCTCGCGAACTGCCGCATGTCCGCGCCGTCGTCGCGCACCTGGGCGATGATGCGCAGACCGGCGGTAAGGTCGCCGCCCAACGCCGCCCGGGCGAGCTGACCGCTGCGGGCGTCGACGCTCAGACCCAGCGCTTCCTGCACCTGGTCCGCGGTCGGCGTCTTCCCGTAATAGGTAACGACCTGCTCGAGTGCGTTGACGGCGTCGCGCAGGCTGCCGGTAGCGGAGCGTCCGATCTCCTCAAGCGAGGGGCGGCCGATCTCGAAGCCCTCCTGCTCGCAGATGTACGTGAGGCGATCGGCCATCGCCGCCAGCGGGATACGTTTGAGGTCGAAGCGCTGGCAGCGGGAGACGATCGTTCCCGCCACTTTGTGCGCCTCGGTGGTGGCGAGGACGAAGATGATGTGCGGCGGCGGCTCCTCGAGCGTCTTGAGGAGCGCGTTCTGGGCGGCGCCGGTGAGCATGTGTACCTCGTCAATAATGTAGACTTTGTATTCTGACTCAAACGGAAGCGTCGCCACTCCCTCACGTAATTCACGTATGTCATCAATACCACGGTTTGATGCAGCATCTATCTCATAGAGATCTTTCGGACTACAACCCACCTCGTGTGCTAAAATCCGTGCAACACTTGTTTTTCCTGTGCCGCGTGATCCTGAAAATAAATACGCATGCGTAATAGCACCCTTCCTAAGCGCGCCTTGGAGTACCTTTACAATATGATCCTGGCCAAGCACCTCGTTAAAACTCGAAGGTCGATATTTTCTATAGAGTGCTACGTGTGACATAGAGCCATTATATCAGATGAAAAGAGCCCACACTATATG
>JADFTG010000075.1 GCA_022560365.1 Chloroflexota bacterium
GGCCGCAGCTCCATCTCTTGGACGACTTGGCTGACGGGGAGGAGGCGATTATCGACATCAGCCTGTCGATAGGAATCGAGGATTCTTCGTCTCGTTTCCAACGCCTTCAGCGCAAAGTTGTTTCCGGATGCGGCAAGCTCCTCCTCCACGTCTTCTACGTGTGCGTAATTGATGCCGATCCAATCCTTCTCAGTGACAAAAAGGAGCCCGTCATGCATGAGATCGAGGATTGCGTTGACCACCGCGATTCCCGCGTGGTTCTCTTTGCATGCCGCTTCCAACTCTGCAGCAAACAGGCCGCGCCTCTCCTCATCGTACAGGGCATATACTTCATAGACGCGCCTGAGTACCTCCCGTCGCGCTGCCTCTATCTGGCTTGAGAGACCGCCTCCATCGCCACTGTTTGCATCTTGCTCCATAGCGCCGCGAGTATACATGAAAGTTCGGAACGCAGCACCCGGCACGGGCACCACCCGCTAGCCTCACGCGCATACGAGAGGAGGTGACCAATGCGTGTGCGACGTATCGAGACCGTGATCCCAGTTCGTGGCCGACCCGGAGGCGTCTGGCGGCGCTCGTACGGCTACTTGCGGCCGTGCGTGACGGCGTGGACGGGCGTGATGTCGAAGGCGTCGACGTCCTTGAAGTCGTGCCGCTTGAGGAGCGAGACGTAGTCCGACGTTGGCAATAGCTGGTCGTCGATCAGCGCCTCGAAGAACTGGATGCCGGACATGATGCGCGCCGGCACCGTGCGCGTCTCCTCGACCGTCTCGGGGAACGGAAAGTCCGAGATCACGAAACAGCCGCCGGGCTTCAGCGCGCCGTGGACGTTCGCCGTCACCTTCTCGATGTCGCGGCACTCGTGCATCGAGATGCTGATGACCGCCACGTCGAACTCGCTGTCGCGGGTGAAATCTTCGAAGGTGCTCTCCACCAGCTCGACACGGTCGCTCGCGCCGGCCTCCTTCACGGCTTCGGCGGCGAGGCCGAGCGAGTAAGCGTCGCCGTCGACGCCGACGAACGTGCACTTCGGATACGCTTGCGCCATCTTTGAGATGCCGAAGCCGGCGCCGGTGGCCAGCTCCAAAACGTGCGCGCCGGCTTCAAACTGGTCCAGAAGGCCGGGCACCCGCGCAACCCCCGCCGGGACCAGCCGGTTGAAGAACGAGCGGCCGGTCGTGCGGACGCCCTGGATGAACTCGGGCGTGCATTTGTCCCACCACGAGCGCTCTCCCGACTTCAGGTTCTCGGAGAAGCGGTCGAACATGTCGTAGGCGAGGAGGACGGCCGGCAGGCCGCCGACGTGTCCGGGGAAGTCGTCATCGAGGAGGAGCTTGTCCATGTGGGGCGCCAGCACGAAGCGCTCGCCCTCCCGCTCCAGGATCTCGTTGGCGTAGGCAGAGCGGCACCAGACCATCGCGTAGAAGGGGTCGATGCCCGCGTTCCGCGCCAGCTCATCCGAGGTGAGGCCGCCGGAGTGCTTCGACAGCTCTTCGAGCAGCCCGTGCTTTAGTCCGATGTCGATCGTGCGGACGCCGACGTAGCCGGCGACCTGCTGGAGCACCTTGCCGGCCTGTTTCTGGATCTCTTCTTGCGGGGCCTGAGTCAAGTTCCTTCTCCTTCTGGGTCTTGTGGAAGCGTGTGGCTAATGTAGCGTGGACTGCTTCGCGCTTGCTAGATCAGCGCGCCGGCGACCATCAGGTCTGCGATCTCGTCGTCGCCGAGACCGAGGATTTCCTTGCACACCTGCTCTGTATGCTGGCCGAGGAGCGGCGCCGGGGAGCGCAGCTCGCCGGGCGTCTTCGAGAATTTCGCGGGCGGGCCGTCGTAGGCGGAGCGGCCGGTCTCCGGGTGGTCGAGGTAGACGTAGTAGCCTCGCGCCTTTAGATGCTCGTCGAAGTCGAGCATCTCTCGCGCGCTCTGGACGACGTGCGCCGGAACGCCGCGCGACTGCAGGTCCTCCATGACGGCGAAGGCGTCCTTGTCCGCGGTCCAGGCGTTGATCGCGGCGTCGAGCTCGTCCTCGTTCTCCTTGCGCGCTTCGTGCGTAGCGAACTTCGCGTCGCTCACGGGGTCGCCGATCACCGCGGCCAGGGCGTCCCATTCGTCGCTGTCGAAGCAGGCGATCGCGATCCAGCGCTCGTCCATCGGCCGGCCGCCGTTCGTCAACGGCGCGCACTTGAAGGCGTTGTGCGGTGCGGCGAAGGGCAGGTGGTTGCCGGCGCGGTTTTGCTCGACGCCGTTCGCCGTGTAGTCGAAGATCGCCGGCGCCAGCGGGCAGACGGAAGACTCCAGCTGGGCGCACTCGATACGCTGGCCCTTCCCCGTGCGGTGGCGGTAGTGCAGCGCGGCCATGATGGCGACGAGCGTGTGTCCGGGGTTGATCACGTAGTCCGGGTAGTTCGTGCCAAGGCCGATCGGCTGCCGCTCCGGGAAGCCGCTGATGTGGCTGTAGCCGGTGATCGGCGTGAGGACGGCGCCGAAGCCCAGGAAGTCCTTGTGCGGGCCGTCGTAACCCTGCATCGGCTGGTAGGCGGCGATGATCTTGGGATTCCACTCGGATATCGTTTCGTAGGTCAGGCCCCAGCGCTCGATCACGCGCGGCGTAATGTTCGTGAGGAAGACGTCGGCCCACTCGACTAGCTTGCGAGCGACGCCCAGGCCCTCGGGCGCGTTGAGGTTGAGGGTGATACCGAGCTTGCCTGCGTTGAAGTTGTTGAAGTAGCCGCTGACGTTGTAGCCGGTCTTGTCTTTGGCGAACGGGGCAACGGTGCGCAAGGCGTCGATGTGCGTCTCCGACTCCACTCGCACGACGGTGGCGCCGTAAGTCGCCATGTGGTTGGCACAGATCGGGCCGGCGCCGTACCAGGAGAAGTCGGCGACCTTGAGGCCGTCGAGCGCGGCCTTCACGCGGGTGCTCCTTCGGCCACGCCAGCCTCGTTGAATCGCAGCGTCACTCCATCGGCTGTCCTGGTCGCCATCACACGGCTCCTCGCGCCTCTAGTTCGTGCCATTCGCTCTCGCTGACGCCCAGCTCTTCGCCGAAGACCTGCTGGTTGTGTTCGCCGACGAGCGGCGGCCGGGCGTGGATCGCCCAGGGCGTTTCGGAGAAGCGGTACGGCGTGCCGGGGTAGTCGAGCGTCGCTTTGAGCTCCGGGTGTTCCACAGGCGTCAGCCAATTGCGTGCCTTCAGTTGCGGGTTCTCGGCGAGGTCCTTGGGCGTGCTGACGATGCCCCAGAGAAGGCGCCGCTGCTGGCCCTGCTCGTACATCTCCCACTTGGTCTTCGTGGCGGCGAACTTACGCAGGATGCCGGCAATATGCGCCATCGTCTGCATCTTCTGGCTGATGGCGGCGGGGTCCTCCGTGAACGTCGTCAGAAAGCGCAGATTCAGGTTGTCGATGAACTCTTTGTAAGGCTCCTCGGTCAGGTCCTCCGCCATACCCTCTTCGTCCATCCAGGCCAGCAGTTCGGACCAGGGAGCCCCGCCCGGCGCGCCGACGTAGCCAAAGACGTGCCCGTCGCTGCACTCGTAGACGCCAATGCCGGGCACGTCGAACGGGATGATGCCACGCGAGCCGGCGTGGCAGCGCAGCGCTTCCAGCATGTCCCACGTCTGCATCGCGGTCTCCTGAGCGAGCGAGAGCGCCTCCTGCATCGAGACGTCGATGTGCTGGCCTTCGCCGCTCTGGTCGCGGTGAAAGAGGGCGATCAGCGAGCTGGCGGCGCCGATGATCGAGGCGGAGATGTAGCCCTGCCGCCAGGGCGGGACGTTCGGCGGATCAGTTGGCTCGCCGGCCAGCCACATCACGCCGCCGGCGGCGACGCCGACGATGTCCGGCGCCTTGTAATGCGCGTGGGGGCCGTCCTGGCCGAAGCCGGTAATCGACGTGAGGATGACATCGCTCTTGATCGCCGCCAGGTCGTCGTAGCCAAGCCCGAGGCCGGCCAGGTATCCCGGCTGGAAGGTCTCGACGATGATGTCAGCGGTGGCGGCGAGGCGTTTGAACAGTGCGCGGCCGCCTTCGTCGTCGAGGTTCAGCGTGACGCTGCGCTTGCTCGTATTGAGGTTGAGCCAGTAGAGGCTGGCTTCGGCGTTGTCGTGGTAGTGCGGCGGCAGCGCGCGCACGGGGTCGCCGCCGGGCGGCTCGATCTTGATGACGTCGGCGCCCAGGTCTGCCAGCAGCTTGGTGCAATACTGCCCGGCCTCGCCCGCCAGGTCGAGGATGCGGATATCGTCGAGGGCAGTTTTGGATTCAGGCATTGGCGTCCTTCCGGTCGTTCGCAAATATAGCAGACGGGTCGCGGGCGAGTCACTGGGTCGTGCTGTAACTTTCGCGGTTCGCGTGGTATAAAGCCGATGGCGCGCCGGGTGGGCGCGTGCAAGTCCAATTGAGAGGGAGGGGATACCACTGTGGGCTGTCTGAGCGAGAAGGTTGCTATCGTCACCGGGAGTTCGCGCGGCCTGGGCCGGGCCATCGCCTGGGAGTTCGCCGAACACGGGGCGAAAGTCGTCGTCAACTACAACGAGAGTAAGGAGCTGGCCGAGGCGCTGGTTAAAGAGATCAAGGACAATGGCGGCGAGGCGATCGCCGTGCAAGCCAGCGTCGCTTCAGAGGACGAGTGCGGCGCGCTGGTTGAGGTGGCGATCAAGGAGTTCGGCGGCCTCGACATCCTCGTTAACAACGCTGGCGTCAACCGCGACCGGACGATCCGGAGGATGACGGGGGAAGAGTGGCGCGAGGTGATCGCGACGGACCTGAACAGCGTTTTCTACTGTACGGCGGCGGCGGTGCCGCACATGATCGAGCGCGGCGGCGGCCGCATCGTGAACATGGCCTCGATCATCGGCCAGAAGGGCAACGTGGGACAGTCGAACTACGCGGCGGCGAAAGCCGGTATCGTCGGCTTCTCGAAGTCGGCGGCGCAGGAGCTGGCGCGCTTCAACATAACGGTCAACGCGCTCTGCCCCGGCTTCATCGAGACGGAGATGGTGATCAGCCTCACGGACGAGGTGAAGGAAGCGCTGCTGGCGAACGTGCCGCTGGGCCGATTCGGCAAGCCGGAAGAAGTGGCGGCGATTACGCGCTTCCTCGTGTCGGAAGGCGACTATGTGACGGGTGCACAGATCAACATCAACGGCGGAATGTACATGCAATAGGCCCGCTATGGGACGCGAAGCTATCGAACAGTACCTTTACTGGATGGACGAGGCCTTCGACGGCCCCGACGAGCACTCGCTACTCAACAACCTGCGCTCCCTCCACGACCGCGACTGGGACGCGCGACCTCCCGGTGGCCAGCGCAAGGCCTGGCAGATCGTCAACCACCTCGGCGTCTGTAAGTTCATGTACGCCGACCACGCTTTCGCACAGGGCGAGCTGACGTGGGAGACAGTGGAGGCGGCGACCGGCTTCGGCCGCTCACCGGCTGAGATCATCGAGGCGACATTAGCGCCGACGAATTTGTGTTGGAAGACGGCGTCGCTCATCTGCCGGCCGTTGCGAATTTCGTCGGCCATGGTATCCCAGAGCCGATCGTAGTACGCGTTATTCGTCACGCCGCGGCAGATATCGATGACGTCGAGCACGTTGACACCCGTGCCCAGGAGGGTGGCCATCGTGCGTGAAGCGCGGGTGATGTACAACTGCCGATACATGCCGCGTAACCCAGGCATATTCAGCCGGACCCAATCGGCGGCTCGCCGGCCGGACATGGTCTTCAGCCAGATCACGAACGCGACGACGGCGAGAATACTCAGCGGCCCATACCACAGGTACTCCGTGGTTATGAAATTACTCATTCCAAGCAGAATCCTGGTCGGCGTGGGTAGTGTCGCGGAGCGCTCACCGTAGATCGTGGCAAACCGGGGCAGCACAAACGCCATCAGGAACACGGTCATCGCGAGACTGCTCGCCATCATGAAGAGGGGGTAGGCCAGTGCTCCCTTCACCTGCCGGGCCGTCTGCCGCTCCTTGGAGAGGTACTCACCGACTCGTCCCAGCATCAAGGCCATGGTTCCCGAGGCCTCCGACGCTCGCATCAGGCTGATCATCATCGACGGAAAGATGCGAGGCCATTTCATCATCGATGTTGACAGCGGTTCGCCGGCATGGACATCATCTTGTAGAACCAGCAGGACTTCGCGGAAGTCTCGGCTGGGCGTTTGTTGGCTGAACGCCTCCATCGCCTCAGCCAGCGGCACGCCTGTCTCGAGCATCACCGATAACTGCTGACAGAACG
>JADFTG010000076.1 GCA_022560365.1 Chloroflexota bacterium
CACGTCGAGCCGCGGCAGCGCCGCGCCCCCGATGCCGTTGGCCTGCGCTGTGAAGCGCGCCGCGACGGCGTCGAACCAGCCGCAGCGCCGCGGCCGGCCCGTCGTCGAGCCGTACTCCGGCCGCGGGCCGCCCTCGCGCAGCATGTCGCCCGTCTCGTCCAGGAGTTCCGTCGGAAAGGGGCCGTTGCCGACGCGGGTGCAGTACGTCTTGTAAACACCAAGCACGGTGTCGATGTGCGTCGGGCCGATGCCCATGCCGACCGCCGCGCCTGCCGCCAGCGACGACGGCACCGATGAGGTCACGTACTCGTACGTACCGAGATCGAGGTCGAGAAGCGCGCCCTGCGCGCCTTCTAGCAGGATGGCTTCGCCCGCCTCCAGAGCCTTGTGCATGAGCACGTTCGTGTCAGCTATGTAAGGAGCGAGCCGCTGGCCGTAGTCCGCGTACTCTTTGAGGACGGCCTCCGCACTCACGCCGTCGGTGTCATATAGCTTCTCGAGCACAGCGTTCTTGTAAGGCACGAGGAAGTCGAGAATGTTCGCCAGCGCCTCGCGGTCAGCGATGTCGGCGACGCGGACGCCGGCGCGGCCGACCTTGTCGACAAACGCGGGGCCGACACCGCGGCCCGTCGTACCGATCGCGCCCTTGCCGCGCAGCTCCTCGTCCTTGATGTCGATCAGCCGGTGCCACGGCATAAGCACATGCGCCCGGTCGCTCAGGAAGAGGCGGCCCTTGACCTTTACGCCGCGCTCGTCGAGGTGCTCGATCTCCTTCAGGAGTTCGACGGGATCGACAACGCAGCCGTTGCCGATGAGGCAGATCTTGTCGGGATAGAAGATGCCAGCGGGGACGAGGTGCAGCTTGAACTCGCCGAGGTCGTTGATGATCGTGTGGCCGGCGTTGTTGCCGGCCGAGTAGCGGGCGACGATGTGCGCCTTCTCCGCGAGGAGATCGATGACCCGACCCTTGCCTTCATCTCCCCACTGCCCACCGATAACAACTGTGACTGACATAGAACCGGGGCCGTCATCTGCGGCCCCTTCTCCTTTCGGCCCTGAAACCTCAGGAAGTATAAGGGCGCGTGCCTGAGCGGAGCAAGGCGGACGGTGCGCGGCACACCAGCCCGGCGGCTAGTCGCGGCGGCGCCAACGCGTGCCGCTCTGCACGTCTTCGAGCGTGATGCCGAGCTCCAGCAGGCGGTCGCGCACCTTGTCGGAGAGCGCAAACTGCTTCTCGCTGCGCAAGTCGTTGCGTAGCTCGACGAGCAGATCGATGAAGGCGTCCGCGCCCCGCGCCGTCTCCCGCTCGCGCAGCGTCAGGCCCAGCACTCCCGCCAGCTCTCGCAGTGTCGCTTGTGCTTCGTCGACGGCGCGGCCCTCGTCGCGCGCGCGGTTGATCTCGCGGGCGAGGTCGAAGAGGCAGGCCAGAGCGCCGGCCGTGTTCAGGTCATCGTCCATAGAAGCGCCGAATCGTTCGCGGTATTCGTCGCCGGGAATATCCGCGGCGGGGCCCTCGCCGCCCGGCACGGACGCCGCCAGGTGCAGCCGCTCCGCCGCTCGCTTGCCGGCCTCCATCGCCTCCTCCGAGTAGGCGAGCGGCGCGCGATAGTGCGCGGTCATCACGAAGATGCGGATGCCGTCGCTGCCATAGCGCTCCAGCCCCTCCCGGATCGTAATGATGTTGCCGAGCGACTTGCTCATCTTCTCTTCGTCCAGCGTCAGCCAGCCGTTGTGCACCCAGTGGCGGACAAACGGCTTGACGCCGGTGAAGCCCTCCGCCTGGGCGATTTCGTTCTCGTGGTGCGGAAAGATCAGGTCCTGCCCGCCGCCGTGCATGTCCAGCGTCGCGCCGAGGTAGCGATAGCACATCGCAGAGCACTCGATGTGCCAGCCCGGCCTGCCGGGTCCCCACGGGCTATCCCACGACGGCTCACCGGGCTTCGCGGCCTTCCAGAGCGCAAAGTCGGCCGGGTCGCGCTTCTCGTCGCCGGACTGGACGCGCGCGCCCGCCCGCAGGGAGTCGACGTCGCGGCCGGAGAGCTTTCCGTACCCAGGGTCGCTGCGCACGTCGAAGTAAACGTCACTGTTTTCCGCGACGTAGGCGCGGCCCTTCTCGATCAGCCCCTGCACCATCTCGATGATCTGCGGCATCTCCTGCGTGGCGCGCGGGTAAACATCCGCGGGAGTGACGTTCAGCTCCCGCATCTCTTCTTCGTACTCCTCGATGTAGGTGGCGGCCAGCTGATCGTAGGAGACGCCCTGCTCGGCGGCGCGGGCGATGATGCGGTCGTCGATGTCCGTGTAGTTCTGGACATGCTTCACCTTGAAGCCGCGGTGTTCCAGGTAGCGCCGCAGCACGTCGAAAATGATGTAGCTCATCGCGTGGCCGATGTGCGAGTGGTCGTACGGCGTGATCCCGCAAACGTAGATCTTGAGCTCATCGTCAGGCTGCTTCACCTCTTCGACGCGCCGGGACATCGTGTTGTAGAGGCGCAGCGTCATTCGGAAGCCGCCGGCTTGGGCTTGGGCTTGGCCTTCGGTGCCGTGCGACGGCGTGCGGGCTTCGGCCGCTCCAGCGCTTTCAGCCGCGTTTCGAGCTCCACGATCCGGCCCTCCAGCTCCTGAATGATGTCCCACTCCGGATCCGGCAGCCGCAGCACGGTGTCATCGCCGGGATCGACGAAGGCGACGACGTGTCCAGGGACGCCAACGACGGTGGCGTTCGGCGGCACATTGGTGACAACGACGGAGCCGGCGCCGATCTTGGCGTTCTCACCGATGGTCACGTCGCCGATCACCTTGGCGCCCGCACCAACGACGACGTTGTCGCCGAGCGTCGGGTGACGCTTGGCCCTACGGGTGCTGGTTCCGCCCAGCGTCACGCCCTGAAAGAGGTGCACGTTGTCGCCGATGATCGTCGTCTCGCCGACCACGACGCCCATGCCGTGGTCGATGAAGAACTTCTCGCCGATCAGCGCGCCGGGGTGGATCTCGATGCCCGTGAGGAACCGCCCGACGTGCGAGACCAGCCGCGCTGAGACGTCGGCGCCCCTCAGGTGCAGCGCGTGAGCGACGCGGTGGATCTGGCGGGCGTGAAAGCCCGGGTACGTGAGTACGACTTCAAGGTCGCTGACGGCGGCCGGGTCACGTTCGCGGGCCGCCTTGATATCGCGTTTAATCTGCCGTAAGAGCCCCATGGCTCGCCTCTCCCTTCCGCTAGTCTGATCGAGCATGCCGGTCAGGCCCCATGGTTCGCGTCAGGCGAACCGGGGCCTCGATACAGGCGCAGGTCGCGCAGATGCCACGCCCTGCGGATCCCTGGAACCGGCCGCTCGCAGCCGGAAGAGGCGTCGGTTGCATGGGAAACATTATAGGCGAAGCTCGCGAGCGACTGTACCGGGCTGAGCACTAAACGCCGATGTGATAACTTAGCCCGTACGATCCGCCTCCCGGAGGAACTGTTGGACAATCGCCTGTACGTCCGCCCCGCACCCGCTGTCGCCCGATACGCGAGCCCCGTCTGGAGAAACGGCCTCCGGCAGCTCCTTGATCCAGCGTCCTGGACCGCCTGGGCCTAGAGAGTCTCATCCATGCGCACTTCGGACCGCGCCAACGACGGCTTCGACTGGCGCTCCCTGCTACCGACCTTGAGCCGCCGCGATTTCATGGAGGGCGCGATCATTGCGATCGCCTTCCTCCTCTACTTCTGGGTGCGCGGCGCCGTCATCGACCGGCCTGAGGCTGCGTATTGGCACGCCAGAGACGTGATCGACCTCCAGCGGTCGCTCGGATTCTTCTGGGAAGACGACCTCAACAACTGGATCGCCGACCGCAAGTCCTGGGCGCAGTTGATGAACGTTGTCTACTTCTACCTGCACTTCCCTCTGATCATCGTCTTCGGCCTCTGGCTCTACTACTACCGCCGCCGCCAGTTCACGTTCGTCCGTGACTCGTTCCTCGCCTCCGGCGCGATCGCGCTGGTGGTCTACTGGCTCTACCCGGTGGCGCCGCCGCGGGAGCTCCCGGAGTTGGCGGCGCAGTTCGACGCCGCCGCGCCCACGTACATCCTCGGCTTCTTCGACACGATGGAGGCCTACCTGGGTTACGCCTATGACACGCAGTCTACGCGCGCCTTCGTGAACCCTTACGCCGCGATGCCCAGCCTCCACTTCGGCTGGGACCTCCTGCTGGGGCTCGCCGTGATCGCCGCGTTCCGCCGAACGGCGCTGGCCTGGCTCGCCGTGGCGATCGGCGTGGCGTTGCCGGTGCTGCAGGTCTTCGCGATCACGACGACGGCGAACCACTACTTGATCGACGCCGTCGCCGGCGGCATCGTGGCGATCGCCGGGCTAGGCGTAGCGCTGGCGCTGCGGAGATGGGGCTACCCCTTGCTCGTGGAGCAGATTCGGCGGCTGCCGTGGCCGTCGGCGCGGCGCCTGCTGCTGGGCGACGCGGCCTAGTTCCAGTGATGGAAGACCGACAGCGGCCCGAGCGCCGCGTAGATCTCGACGGTGACGTCGCTGACGTGCTGGGCCCACGTCTCCCAGTCGCGACGCGCCCTGTCCGCCTGCGGGCTGCTGATCACCTTTTGCACCGAGGCGTCGTCCGATATCTCGTACAGCGTCGTCCAGTTGACGCCGCGGCGATGGCACGTGGCACGGTACGCTTTGACGACGCCCGGGATTGCCATGACGTGCGGCAGGTGCTCGCGACAGTACCAGCGCTCGAACTCCGCCATCACGGAGGGCTCGATGCTGGCACGGACGACGAGATACGGCCGCGCCACTAGCAGAAGCCCTCCGGGTCGAAGTTGCACTCGAACGTATTGATGAAGGCACGCACACGAGCCTCGTCGAACGCCTCGAACGTGTCGAGATAACCCCAGGCAGTTAGGGCGATGCGCGTGTCCATCAGGGAATACGAAGTCATCAGGACTTCATTGCCGTCGGCGACCTCCTGAAGGACGACCTGGCTCAGCTGGTTGCGCAGCACGGCACAGGCGTCGGTATCCAGCACCGGCTCGGCGTGGCAGTTGTACCAGACGACGACGCCGGCGTGCTCCATGCTGTGGACCGCTACCTCTTTCGCCACCGCCAACTCGGACACGCCAGCGGGCGCGAACGTGTCGGCGTGCGGGCCCGACGTCGGCGGGTTGCTGTTGTAGCCATCGTAGGTCTGCCCCGTCGGAAAGTGATCGCGGTCGTCGATCTCTTCGATCTGCTGGACAGGATAAGCGTAGTCGCTGAGGTCGAGCGCATCGCCGTCGTCACCGCTGCTGCAAGCCGCAGCCAGGAGGATCAAGGCGAGGGCCGCGATCCAGGGGGCGTTTCGCCACATCACTCGCATGTCCCTTAGCTTTGCAGGCGCGCCACTATCTTGTCCAGAACCTGGCGCGCATCCTTCGAAGTATCCACAACGAAGTAGGGCCGCCGTGGCCGCTGATAGTCGCGCCGCATCCGCTCCAGCACGAGCAGGCCGGCCGTTGATCGGTCGAGCGGGTCTCGGGCGGCGTCCCTCTTTGCCAGCCGCTCGCGCATGACGGCGAACGGCGCGCGGAGACGGACGGTGACCAGCCGCGCATTGGCCTCTCTGGCGAGGCGATACAACGGCTTGCGGTTCGACTCCTTTAGGTTAGTCGCGTCGAGCACGACGGGTACGCCGCGGTCCAGCAGCCGCCGCGTGAGCACGTGGGTCGCCGGGAAAAGCCGCGCGTTCTCCGGGGCGGTATGCTGCGGCGATTCGTAAAGGGCCCCGCGCAGCGCGTCGCTGTCCAGGATCGCCGCCGGATAGCGCTTCGCGAGGCGGCGCGCGAAGTACGACTTACCGCTGCCAGGCAGGCCGATGAGGATGATGAGTGCGGGCCGCCGCACCGCCTTCGGCAGGCCGCCAAGGGACGCCTCGAGCCTGTCGGCGTCGCGCTTGCGGACCGCGGCGAGGCGTTTAGAGCGCTTTGCGTCAGTCATCTTCGTAGAACGCCAGCCCGACGAAGCCCGGCCCGGTGTGGACGGCCATGACGGAGGTGAAGTCGGTCTGCAGAAGCTCCACCGGCGCCAGCTCGCGGCAGAGCGCCTCGCTCAGACGGCGCGCGGCCTCGGGCGCATCAGTGTGCATGATCGCCGCATGCAGCGCCCCCCCCGACGTATGCGCCTTAACGTACTCCACCAGCCGAAGAAGCCCCTTCTCCTCCGTCCGCACACGCCCAATCGAGCGCGGGCGC
>JADFTG010000077.1 GCA_022560365.1 Chloroflexota bacterium
TCCGAACTGCGCAATCGACCCCAAGTCACCGGAGCAGAACCTGTTCGCGCTGGTCGAGGCGGTGCTGGCGTGACCGTGTCGCTGGCGCGACGCGAGCTGCAGCGAATCGCTCCGGGACGGCCCTCAGCCGTCACTGTTGGTGTCTTCGATGGCGTTCATCGCGGGCATCGCCACCTGGTGGCTGCGCTTCTCGAGGAAGCCCGACGGGAGAGCCTGGCGGCGGTCGCAATCACGTTCAACCCGCACCCGCGCACGGTCCTGCGGCCGGGCGCGGCCATCACCTACCTCACTTCGCTCGAGGAGCGCGTCGAGCTGCTACAGTCGCTGGGACTGGACGCTGTCGGCGTGCTGGCGTTTACTTCGGAGCTCGCCCAGCTGGAGCCGCGGGAGTTCCTTAGCCTGCTCGCGGACGAGCTGGACATGCGCCTGCTGCTCGTCGGGCCGGACTTCGCGTTCGGGCGCAACCGTGCCGGAACGCGTGAGGTCAGCCGCGCGATCGGTGAAGAGATGGGCTTCCGGGTAGAGGTCGCCTCGATGCTGGATGAAAACGGCGAGAAGGTCGGTTCGACGGCCGTGCGCCAGGCGCTCGCCAGGGGCGACGTCAGCCGGGTGGCGCGGCTGCTGGGCCGGCCGTTCTCTCTGCGTGGTCCCGTCATCGAGGGCGACAAGCGGGGCCGCGAGTTGGGCTTCCCCACGGCGAACATTGCGATCGGCCTCGACCACGCGCTGCCGGCGTACGGCATCTATGTCTCGCGGGCCTACGTGCGCGAGACGGACTACGAGGCGTGCACGTCTATCGGCGTGCGGCCGACGTTTGACGCCGAGGAGAAGCCCACAGTCGAGGTGTTCATCCTGGACTTCGATGGCGACGTCTACGGCGAGGAGCTGCGGATCGACCTGCTGGAGCGGCTGCGCGGCGAGGAGCGCTTCGAGAGTGCGGACGAGTTGATAGCGCAGATGCGCAAGGACGTCGACCAGACGCGCGACTACTTCCGCTCGCACGGTGACCCGGCGGATGCCTGAGGCACGCGTCCCAAACGCCGCCGAGCTTGACTGGCTGACGCGGCGCGCCGTCGCCGAGATCATTCCGCACGACGAGTTCGTGAAGGCGCTCAAGTCGGGCAAGGCGCTGCGCCTGAAGATGGGCTTCGACCCCAGCGCGCCGGACCTGACGATCGGCCATGCCGTGGGACTGCGCAAGCTGCGGCAGCTTCAGGAGTTCGGACACAAAGTCGTGATCATCGTTGGCGACTGGACAGCGCAGATCGGCGACCCGTCCGGGGAATCGAAGACGCGCCCGATGCTGTCGGCGGATCAGGTGAACGCTAACGCTGAGACGTATTTGCGGCAGTTCTTCAAGATCGTCGATCGTGAGAAGACAGAGGTGCGGCGGCAGAGTGAGTGGTTCGGCGCCTTCGGTCTGGCGGACGTCGTGCGGCTGGCCGCGAGGTTCACCGTCGCGCAGATGCTCGAACGAGCAGACTTCGCCGAGCGCTACCAGCGGCAGCAGCCGATCGGCATTCACGAACTGCTGTACCCGCTCTTGCAAGGGTACGACTCGGTCGCCGTGGAGGCCGACGTCGAGTTCGGCGGCACCGACCAGAAGTTCAACCTCCTCGTCGGCCGCGACTTGCAGGTGGAGGCCGGCCAGAAGCCGCAATCCGTCTTCACGGTGCCGCTTCTGGTCGGGACAGACGGCGAAGTGAAGATGAGCAAGAGCGTCGGCAACTACGTCGCAATCGACGACCCGCCCAACGAGATGTACGGCAAGCTGATGTCGATCTCCGACCACCTGATCGGCGACTACTTCGAGTATCTGACTGACGTGCCGGACGAAGACGTCGCGGCGGTACGAGAGACGGTGAAAAAGCGCACCGGCAACCCGATGGAAGCGAAGAAACGACTGGCCCACGAGCTGGTGGCGCAGTTCCATGACGCGACTGCCGCCGATGAGGCGCAGGAGTTCTTCGAGCGCACGTTCAGCAAGGGCGAGTTGCCCGATGACGTGCCGGAAAAAAGGGTGTCCTTTGACGCCATCACGGACGACGGAACCGTGCGGATCCCGACGTTGTTAATTGAACTCGGCATGACTGAGAGCGTCTCCGCCGGAAACCGTCTCTTCAAACAGGGCGCAGTCGAAGTGGATGGGAAAGTGGCCGAAGAGCTGCGCATCACGCCGCGGGACGGAATGATTATTCGTGTTGGCAAGCACCGCTTCGTGCGGCTGCTGAACGCCGACGCTTGAGCGCCTTGCCGTGACCGTGTGCTGCCGCTAAGCTACCGCGTATGACCGAGCTTCCCGAGGACCTGCGCGGCTCCGTCGAGGACCAGGGGCAGGCGCGCGTCGAGATGAGCATCCAGGGTTACGCGAAGTACCTGACCCCGGAGGCGACGGACAGCCTTCGTGCCTCGTCGAAGGGCATGCCGCCGCGCGTCAACCGCTTCGAGGTGGCTGCGGTGGAGGGCGGCGGCGACGAGTACACGATCGACGTGCGCTATTTCCAGGGTGACGAATCGTTCGTCGTCCGCAGCCGCTGGCGGCGGCGCGACGATGCGTGGATGGTCGTGCACGCGGAGCGGCTGTGGCGCGAAGGCGAGGCGCAGCCCGGTCTCATCTCGAGGGTGCTGGCGAAGGTGCTGGGGCCCATCGCCAGGCTTCGGCGCTAGTTCGCCCGGCTTTCCACAAAATACTCTGACCGGGCGTTGACTCGACTCTTAGCCGCGGAGACACTGCGTGCCAATGGATCGGTTTTGTTAATGGGGAAGGTGGTTTTCAGACTTAACTATCCATGAACGGGGATTCGGAAAACTGCCTTGACAGGGTGAGTTATATCGCCTATAGGTGGTTAATCATAAGGTACAGGCTTACCGTATTGCGAGGAGGCAGGCAATGGCGAGTAGCGAGTACTGGAGCAGGTTCTGGCGGACTCAGATAAGTCGTCGTCGGCTGTTGAAAGGATCGGCGCTCGGTGCCTCTGGCCTTGCTGTTGCCGGCGTCATGGGCTGTGGTGATGACGACGACGGCGCCGCGACGCCGACGGGAACGGCGGCGACCGTTACGGCCACGCCGACGGAAGCGCAGCCCAAGCTGGGCGGCACGATCCGAGGGCCGTTGGTGGGTACCTCGACTGGCACGCCACCCAGCCTTGACGCGCAGCGGCAGCTGACGTTCCTTGCGCAGATTCCCGCCGCCTACCACTACAACCGTCTGGTGAAGTTCGTGCCGCCGACGCCAACCATGGTGAACGGCATCCCCAGCGTCCCGATCGACTTCTCGGTCGTGGAGGGCGATGCGGCGGAGGACGTGCCGGAGGTCGTCGACGGGGCCACCTTCAACTTCAAGATCCGCGACAACCTCAACTTCCACGACGTCGAGCCCGTCAGCAGCCGCGCGGCCGGTCTCTCTGTCACGGCGGACGATGTAAAGGCGGCGTTCGACGTATTCGCAGCTGAGTCGCCCAACAGGGGCAACTGGCTGACGCAGGTCGAGAGCGTCACGGTCACCGGCGACAAGACGCTGAGCATCCAGTTGCGCGGGCCTTTCGCGCCGGCGTTCCAGGTGCTCTTCGGTAACAGCGACGGCGGACCCTGGGTGGTCCCGCCGGAGGTTCTCGAGGACGAGGACTTGAGCAACAACAAGCCGATCGGGGCGGGCCCGTTCATCTTTGAGAGCCTGACGCCGGACGAGTCGATCGTCTGGCGGAAGAACCCGGACTACTACGACTCGCCCAAGCCCTACCTCGATGGCGTCGAGACGGCTCTCACGGGCGATCCGGAGGTGATCCTTCAGAACATCAAGGCGGGCACGTTTGACTCTGCCCTGTGGACGGCCACACTCTGGAACCGTGCCCTGGACGAAGTGCCGGACGGGCAGTTCTTCACCGGCCCGGAACACGTCTGGGGCGGTGCATACTTCAACTTTGCCGAGGCGCCGTTCAACGATAAGCGCGTTCGGCAGGCGCTTTCGATGGCTATCGACAGGCCGGCGATCCTGCAGGCGCTGGACGAGCCGGGCGCCGTCGGCGGCGGCTCGGGCCTCACGCACGTGTCGCAGTACGCCGACTTCTGGCTCGACCCAATCAACGACGCGGCGAAGTTCGGTGCGAACGCGAAGTACTACCAGCGCGACGTGGATGCGGCGAAGGAGCTGCTCGCTCTAGCAGGATATGAGAACGGGATCGACCTGACGGCGACGACCTCTGTCGTCTACGGGCCTGGCTTCGGCGACCAGATGCAGGCGTTCGGTGCGAGCGCCGCGGATGCGGGCTTCCGCATGGAGTTCAACAACCAGGAGTACGGCGCGTACATCAGCACGACGTTCTTCGGCAACCTGCCGGAGAATGCTCTGGGCATCGCGCCGCTCATGGGCAGTCCGATGGACTCGCACAACATCTTCTTCACGATCTTCCACCCGTCCAGTGCGCGCCACAACTTCGGCCCGCAAGGCGACCCGCATGGTATCCCTGCGGATCAATTGCCGATTGCGGGCGACCCGGGGCCATCTGGCGATGCCGATCTCCTGGCGGCCTGGAATGCCCAGGCGGCTGAGCTTGACACCGACGCGCGGATCGAGAAAGTCCACGATATCCAGCGCATGATGGCGGAGTCGATGTACTTCGTGCCGTGGACCGGAACGTCGACAGCGACCATCTTCCGGCCCTGGGTGAAGAACATCCGCATGAGCCGGGGCTACGCTTACGGTGCGGAGACGCTGCCGCACATCTGGCTGGACCGCTAGCCGAATCTGTCGGGTGCTACCCTGGGCAGCGGTGGGCTGAATGAGGGCGTATATATTGCAGCGCGCCCTGCTCATCCCGCTGACGGTGCTTGGCGTCAGCTTTTTGGTCAGTTCCGTCTTTGAGCTGCTCCCGGGCAACGTCGCCGACATTATCCTGGCGGAGTCTGGTGGGTTCAATCCAGACCTGACGAAGGCCAGCATCGAAGCGGATCTGGGGCTTGATAAGAGCTTCGTAGTTCGTTGGTTCAACTGGTTAGGCAATGTAGCGCAGGGCGACTTCGGTGAGTACCTCCGGGGTGGACGGTCCGTCGGCGGCGAGTTGGAGCACCGTCTGCCCATCACCCTGCAGCTCGCAGGGATGGCGCTGATCATCTCGCTCGTCATCGCCATCCCCATCGGTGTCCTCTCGGCGGTCAGGCAGGACAGCCTCGTCGATTACGTCGCTCGCAGTATCGCGATCTTCATGCTGGCGGCACCGTCGTTCTGGCTGGGCGTGATGTTTTTTGTCTTAGTCGGCAACAACGCGAGTTGGCTACTGCCTCCGGTCGTTTACAACGACGTTTGGGAAGACCCATTGCTGAACATGAAGCAGATGTGGGCGCCGGCCGTAATCCTGGCTTTCGCAGGGGCCGGCTCTGTCATGCGTCTGACGCGCAGCCAGATGCTGGAAGTGCTGAGGCAGGACTATGTGCGGACGGCCTGGTCGAAGGGTCTCACGGAGCGGGTCGTCATAGTACGTCATGCGATGCGCAACGCGTTCATTCCGGTGCTGAGCCTGATCGGCGTGCAGATCAACATCCTCATCAGCGGAGCGATTGTGCTCGAGCTGATCTTCGGCCTTCCGGGGTTGGGCACGATGCTTCTGACCGCGCTGTCTACGCGTGAATACCTCGCCGTGCAGGGTGTGTTGGTGGTGGTGGCGACGATGATCGTCCTCAGCAACTTCCTGGTCGACATCGGTTACACGCTGCTTGACCCGAGGATCCGTTTCTCCTAGCGGGGTTCGTTATGGCCTACCAGGATGAAGCAGCAGTGGCGCTCGGCGAGATGGAGCAGCCAGCTCCCTCAATGGCCTCGCGATGGCGCTCCGGCATCTGGTTCTTCATTAGGCGAAAGCCGCTGGGCGCCTTCGGCGCCCTCGTGCTGATCTTCGTCCTGACCATCGCCCTGTTCTCGCCCTGGATCGCGCAGTTCGGCTACAGCGAGCCACACTTCCCCGACAAACTTCTGAGCCCTAACAGCACGTACTGGTTCGGCACAGACAACCTCGGTCGCGACGTGTTCACCCGCGTCGTGATCGGCAGCCAGATCACGATCCTCGTCGGGATCGGGACGGTCGCCCTGGCCGCGGTGCTCTCGGTGCTCGTTGGCGGGGTCAGCGGCTACTTCGGCGGGCGTGTAGACATGGTGGTTCAGCGCTTTGTGGACATCTGGGTGGCCCTGCC
>JADFTG010000078.1 GCA_022560365.1 Chloroflexota bacterium
CCCGCCCCGCTCGAAGACCTGAAGGAGCGCATCGACGCCCTGCACCGCCTGCGCTCGGTCAATATCACGCTCCTCGGCGGCGAACCACTCCTGCATCCGGACGTCGCCGAGATCACGCGCTACGCCGGACGGAAGTCCAACGTCAGCATCGTCACCAACGGCTTCCTCCTGCGCAACGGCGTCATCACGGCCCTCAACGACGCCGGCCTCAACAACCTGACCGTCTCCATCGACACGCTCCACGCCGACCCGTCCCGCTACATCCAGAAGTCGTTCCGCTCGCTGAAGACGCGGCTGGAGCGCCTGGCCCGGCTCGCAAAGTTTGACGTGCACGTCACGGCCGTCCTCTGCGAGTCATCGAAGGACGACTTCCGCGAGCTCGTCCAGGAGGTGCAGTCGTTCGGCTTCCGCATGTCCTTGAACCTGATCCACAACGACCGCGGCTACGTCACGATCAAGGGCGAGCCGTACCTGGACCTGTACGAGGACTTTTACGCCAACGGCAAGCCGTTCACGTTCCTGGACTATGAGTACGGAAAGAAGCTCCTGCAGGGCGAGACGCCGGATTGGACTTGCCGCGCCGGCTCCCGCTACCTCTACGTCGACGAGCATGGCGACGTTCAGCTCTGCGCCTCGCAACTGGGACGCCTTCAGAAGCCGATCGTCGAGTACACGCAGGACGACTTGAACGCCAACGCGAAGACGAAGAAGGGCTGCGAGGAAGGTTGCTCCGTCGGCTGCGCTTTCCGCTGCTCACTCGTCGACAACGACAAGCCGGCGTTCCTCAAGGCGATCGTACGCGGCGCTACCCGCGGCACGCTATTCGACAACGGCCGGCGGACGCGGAAGTCGCCAAAGTTCCGCGCCGAACCCGCCCTCGGCGACGACTAACGCCCACTCAGACGTCCTTCAGATCGTAGCCGCAGCGCCTTCAGGCCTGCAGTCATCCGGCGCACCATCCAGGATCGGTGCGCGGGACGACTGCAGGCAGAGCCGGAAGCCCTGCGGCTACGGGCGCTGTAGCAGCGCTCAAACGTCAGCGGTCACCGCGTTCTCGTAGTGCACGAGCGAGGCCAGGCGCCCGTCGCTCTCGAAGTCGATGGCGATGAGGTCGATGCGCCATTGCTCCGGCAGGTCATCGCGCGCCTGGCCGTAGGCCTCGACCATCTCCACCATGCGCCGCTGTTTCGCCGGCGAAAGCGACTCTGCCGCCGTGCCCATCGATGAGCCCCGCCGGCAGCGCACCTCGACGAACGCAAGGACGCCGCCCGCCTCAGCCACGATGTCGATCTCGCCGGCCGCCGTCCGGAAGTTGCGCTCGCGGATGCGATAGCCCTTCGCGCTCAGGTGCTCGGCGGCGAGCCGTTCACCCAGCTCACCAAGCGCGCGCCGCCCGTTGTCCTTAGCCACCTGTCCCTTGTCTCCTGTCTCCTGTCTCCTCAGTACCCGCCCTGCGTCTCGAAGACACGGCGCGCGTTGTCCACCGTCATCGCCGTGATGTCGTCCTCGCTCACACCGGCCTCGCGCAGGGCCGGCAGCACGTCGTCCGGGATGTGGTTGAAGTTCCACTTCGGCAGCATGCTCTGCCTGAGGTTCGGATCGACCCAGTCGAAGTAGCAGGCCGCGTCGTGGGAGAGCACCATCTTGTTCGCGTAGCCCAGGTCGCACATCTTCTTGATCGTCGCCACACGCTGCGGCGTCGTCAAGAAGAGGTCGAGGCCGAAGCGGTCCATGCCGATCAGCGAGCCGCGGTCGCAGAGCTTCCGCAGGTACGCAGTGTCCTCCGTGTCGCCGCTGTGCCCGATCACGACGCGGCCCAGGTCCACACCCTCGTCCTCGAAGATGTCCTGCTGCTTGAGGCCCCCCTCGCTCGCCGCGTGCGTGTGCGTCGAGATCGGGACGCCGGTCGCTCGGTGGGCCTTCGCGGCGGCGCGCAGAATGCGCTCTACGTCCGGCGTCACGCCGGGTTCGTCGGTCGCGCACTTGATGACACCGGCCTTCACGCCCGTGTCCATGATCCCGTCCGTGATATCGCGCTGGAACAGCTCCGCGATGTGTTCGATCGAGCGGCCGCTCTGTGCCCTGAAGTAGTACGGAACCTCCCAGTACAAACCCGTCGCGACGATCACCTGCATGCCGCTGGCCGCCACGGCCTCCTTCACGAAATCGATATCGCGCCAGTTGCCGACGGTGAGGTCGACAAGCGTCTTGACGCCGCGATTTTGCACGTCCTTCAGCCTCTGCACGGCGTTCGCCAGCTCCACCTCGCGGTCGAACACGGCGAAGTTGTCCTTCACGCCGGGAGACTGCACCAGGATGTGCTCGTGCATCAGGGTGAAGCCGAGGTCGGCGGTATCAAGCGGGCCGGAGACAGAGTTGATCGTGGCCACGGGGAGCTCCTTCGTTGTGCTATCGGCTGGTCGCCGCCAATTATAGCGAAGCGGGGACGAGAGCCGGCCCTGGTTCTGGCAACAACTCAAGCTGTTGGCCGAGGAGCAGCTCCTTGAGCGGCGAAAACGACCGCCGGTGCAGCTCGCACGGGCCGATCTCCCGTAGGGCGCGGGCGTGTTCGGGCGTGAAATAGCCTTTGTGCGAAGCGAAGCCGTACTCGGGGTAGCGCCGGTCGTGCGCCGTCATCAGGCGATCGCGCGCCACTTTGGCGATGATCGACGCCGCAGCGATCGAGAGCGACACCGCGTCGCCACCGATGATCGGCGTCTGATCGAGACGGCAGGCGCGCAGCGGGAAGGCGTCGAGGAGCAAGTACTGCGGCCGCACGCAGAGGTCTCCCAACGCGCCGAGCATCGCCTGACGCGACGCCTCCGCGATGCCGATGCGGTCGATCGTCTCGGCCGAAATGAAGGAAACGGCCGCTGCGAGCGCCTTCTCCCAGATCAGCGGCGCCAGCTCCTCGCGCGCCTCCGGCGTGAGCTTCTTGCTGTCGTTAACGCTCTTCAGCCAGCGGAATCTCGGTTCGGGAGCAAAGATGACGGCGCCGGCGGCGACGGGTCCCGCCAGCGGACCGCGCCCGACTTCGTCGACGCCGGCGATGAGGGTGACGTCCTGGCGCCAAAGGCGGCGCTCGAAGGCGAAGTCAGGGCGGCGGGAAGCCATCGTTGGCGCTATGCTAGCTGCGAGTCTCGGTACTGTCAACGCGTATATCCAAATAAACAATTGACACCGCGACAGTACCGCCCTACCGTGAATGCGGCGAATCCGGCGGAGAGGCCGCGAAGACGGCGCCATCGTACGACAAGAGGAGGTACGCCATGCCCATCGTCCGGGTCGAGATGTGGACAGGCAGGACAACGGCACAAAAGAAGGAGCTGGCCCGCGTCATTACCGACGCGATGGTCAACATCGCGCACACGACGCCCGAAGCGACCATCATCGTGTTCGAGGACATCGAAAAGGATAACTGGGCCCAGGCGGGAAAGCTGTCGTCCGACGATTAGCTGCAACCGATTCGGCACCCCGCCCGTCACATCCATCAGACGGCCGAGCGGTCGAGTTCGCTGTGATACAATTCAGACAGTGACACGTTGGCCGCTGGGTCTCGTAATCCCTTCATAGAGAAAGAGCTTGAATGTACGGACGCTGGCTACGAAATAGCTTTATCTACCTGCTCATCTTCGTCGCAATCGTCGCGATTGCCTTCACCGTCCTTAGCAGCGGCGGCAGCGACAAAGTCGACCAGGATCTGAGCCAGTTCATCTCGCAGGCCAAGGCCGGCGAGGTCGTCAAGGTGGACGTCGACGGCGACAGGCTCAACTACGAACTGAGCAATGACGACCTCACTTACACGACAAAGATTGAAGAAGGCGATACCGTCCGCGGCATCCTCCAGGCGAACGGCGTCACGCCCGGTTCTCCCGAGTACCCCGAGGTCAACATCAAGGAAGCGGGCGCCTGGAGGAACATCCTCAACATCTTCCTCCAGTTCCTGCCCATCATCATCATCATCGCCGTCATATTCTACTTCCTGCGCCAAGCGCAGGGCTCCAACAACCAGGCGATGAGCTTCGGCAAGAGCAAGGCGAAATTGTTCACCGGCACGCGCAGCAACGTGAGCTTCCTGGACGTAGCCGGCCTCGAAGAGGCGACGCAGGAGCTGAAGGAAGTCGTCGAGTTCCTCAAGTACCCGGAGAAGTTCGCGGCCCTCGGCGCGCGCATCCCCAAGGGCGTACTACTGGTCGGCCCGCCCGGCACCGGTAAGACGCTCCTGGCCAAGGCCGTTGCCGGTGAAGCCGGCGTGCCCTTCTTCTCGATCTCAGGTTCTGAGTTCGTCGAAATGTTCGTCGGTGTCGGCGCGTCTCGCGTACGGGACCTCTTCGAACAGGCCAAGCGCAACTCGCCCTGCATCATCTTCGTCGACGAGATCGACGCCGTCGGCCGACATCGTGGCTCCGGCCTCGGCGGCAGCCACGACGAGCGCGAACAGACGCTAAACCAGATCCTCGTCGAGATGGACGGCTTCGACACCAACACCAACGTCATCGTCCTCGCCGCCACCAACCGGCCGGACATCCTGGACCCGGCGCTCCTGCGCCCCGGTCGCTTCGACCGTCAGGTGACGCTCGACAAGCCCGACATCAAGGGCCGCACCGCGATTCTCAACGTCCACTCCAAGGGCAAGCCGCTGGACAGCGACGTCAGCCTCGAACTGGTAGCCAAGCAAACGCCGGGCTTCACCGGCGCCGACCTGGCGAACCTCGTAAACGAGGGCGCCATCCTCGCCGCCCGCCGGGGCAAAAAGAAGATCACGATGTCCGAGCTGGACGAGTCCGTTGACCGCGTTATCGCCGGCCCCGAGCGCCGCAGCCGCGTCATCAGCAAGAAGGACCGCAAGATCATCGCCTACCACGAGGCGGGCCACGCCTTCGTCGGCTACGCGCTGCCGAACGCTGACCCGCCGTATAAGATCAGCATCATCTCCCGCGGCATGGCCGGCGGCTTCACCCGCTTCCTGCCGGAAGAAGAGCACCACTTGTACTCACGCTCGCAGTTCCACGACATGCTCGCCGCCTTCCTCGGCGGCCTCGTCGCCGAGGAGATCGTTTTCGGCGAGTCGACGACCGGCCCTTCGGACGACCTGCAGCGCGCCACTACCCTGGCCCGCCAGATGGTCACACAGTGGGGCATGAGCGAGCGTCTGGGCCCGCGCACGTTCGGCCGCAGGGAAGAGATGATCTTCCTGGGCCGTGAGATCTCCGAGCAGCGGAACTACAGCGAGAAGGTCGCCGAAGAGATCGACGAAGAGGTGCGCCAGATCCTCGACCGATCCTACGACACCGCCAAGAAGCTGCTGAACGAGAACCGCGATAAGATCGACGCGATCGTCAAAGTACTGCTCAAGGAAGAGGTGATCGAGGGCGAGTTTCTGACGAGCGTTCTTGAGGGTACCGAACTCAAGGATGAGTCGCGGCCCGACGACGAGAAGGCCGGGGGAGGCACCGAAGAAGAGGGTCCGAAGCCAGAGAAGCCGATCGCGCCGCCAAAGCCTGGCCTCGCCTGGGAATCGCCTTCGCGCCTCGACCCGAACGTCTCCTGAGCGCTCGTAGCTAGACATACGGCACGTACGGACGATACAATTTCACTTCGTGGGCCGATGGGCGGCCGTTGGGCGCCCAGGCGCATCTCAAGACAGACTACGGGACGGCGTGTCCGCGCCATCTCAGAACGTGGAGGACTCCCATTTACGCCATAGTTCGCGCAGGCGGAAAGCAGTACCGCGTCGAGCCTGACCAGACGCTCGACGTGGACCGCATCAAGGCCGACGTCGGATCGACTGTCGACCTTGGCGTGCTTCTGGTCGGCGGCAACGGCGAAGTCAGCATCGGCACGCCTGAGGTCGACAAGGCCAAGGTCGTGGCCGAAGTCATCGAGCACGGCCGCGACCGCAAGATCCTCGTCTTCAAGTACAAGAACAAGACCCGATACCGCCGTCGCCACGGCCACCGTCAGGACTACACCCGCCTCCAGATCAAGGAGATCGTGACCGCGGCCGGCAGCTTCACAGCGGCCGGCGAGAAGCCGAAGCGCGCCGCGCCCAAGCGCCGCCGCAAGCCGAAGGCCAAACCCGTCGCTGAGGAGACACCGGCGACTGAGGCCGTAGCGCCGGAAGCAGCCGCTGAAGCTGAGGC
>JADFTG010000079.1 GCA_022560365.1 Chloroflexota bacterium
CAAGACCCTCGTCTATCACAACTGGCTCGGGATCATGAAAGGGACGCTCACGGCGACCCTCGAGAAGGACGGGGGGACGCTGACGCGCAAACTCAATGAGGATCTCACGTATCAAGACCCGAGCGGCAAGGCGCTCAGACTGCCAGGGCGGAGCCTGCTCCTGATACGAAACGTCGGGATTCACATGTACACGGACGCCGTCACCACCGCCGCTGGTGAACCGATTCCGGAGGGATTCCTCGACGCCTTGATCACCTCCTTCTGCGCGCTCCACGACCTTAAAGGCGACGGCCCCATACGCAACAGCCGCACGGGCAGCGTCTACATCGTGAAGCCCAAGAGGCACGGCCCGGCGGAGGTGGGCTTCGCCGCCGAACTCTTCACCCGCGTGGAGCAGTTCCTGGGCCTGCCGGACAGCACGGTCAAGCTGGGCATCATGGACGAGGAGCGCCGCACCTCGGTCAACCTCAAGGCCTGCATCGCCGCCGCCGCCAGCCGCGTGGCCTTCATCAACACCGGCTTCCTGGACCGCACCGGCGACGAGATGCACACCGCCATGCGCGCCGGCCCCATGCTGCGCAAGGGCGACATGAAGACGTCGAGCTGGTCGTGGTGCACCCGGTGGCCCGCGTCCTTGATGATCACCGTCTCGTGGCCGGCGAGGGCGGACAGGGCGCGCTAAGCGCAGTCAGCAATCGCTGACTTCACGGAGCGTCTTCGTCCGGACTCTCTTCTTCGTGCCGGGCCACCGCCCGTTCCCTGGCGCTATGTAGAACGCCGCCGGTTATCTCCTCCAGCTCGTCGATCTCGTCTACGCTCAGCTGCTCTATCCGCTGCAGATAGTAAGTTATGGTGTCGATAACCTGGCGCTTGGGCTTGCGCCAGGTAAGCAGAAAGTACGAGCTGAAGGCCGCGATGACGCTTCCGAAGAAGAGAGCCACGCTTACCACAGTGAAGATAGCTCCAAGGACCCTGCCAGGCGACGTGACCAAACCAACGTCGCTGTGGCCGACGGTTGTGAACGCCGCAAAGGCCCACCAGAGGCCGATCCAGTAGGAGGTTACGTCGGCCTCATTGGACGTGCGCTCGATCAGGAAGATCGGGACGGGGACGATGATCACGAGGAGTGCCAGGAACGCGATGACAGGCAGAACAAGCGTCTGCGTGAAGACATCCCTGAAGAGAGCAAGGGCGGCAGCGACCGCCCCAACCGTTTCTCGCCCGATGGAGGCGAGGCGAGGCTTGCGCGTTCGCACCAGCAACACGCGGTCGCCCGGCCTCGAGCTTCGGATCACCCGGCGCGGTCGCTTACGCGTTTCGTCAGGCATTGTTTATTGTGAACAGGCGCATACCAACAATCATAAACCGTGTCCGAATCCGCCATCGCCCGGGTGGGGATACTGAGGCACTGTCATGCGACGCGGAGTCAGACCCCCGGCCCGACTGGCGGAGCGCCAATTTACACCCAATCACTCCGCCAGGAAGCGTTCGACGTGCGACATGAAGGTTTCGAGCTGGTCGTGGTGCACCCAGTGGCCGGCGTCCTTGATGATCACCGTCTCGTGGCCCGCGATCACGTCCGCGCGGCCGGTGGCGTCGGGGTCCACCGCCCAGCTCTCCGCGCCCTTGATCAGCAGCGTCGGCACCCTGATCTGCGACCAGATGACCATCGCGTCCTGCATATTGAACTCGTACGGCGAACGGATGCGCACGTAGTTGTCGAACTTCCAGGAGTAGCTACCGTCCTCGTTGCGGTTCGCACCGTACTTGGTCAGATGCTTCGCCATCTCCGGGCTCAGGTGCGGGTTCGCTTGCATCATGCGCTTCGTCGCCGCCTCAACGGACTCGTATCGCCGCGGCTGACGGCGCTCGACGTCGTGCATGTGGTCGATCCACTCCCGCATCCGCTTGTGCGCCGGCTTGTGCTCCTGCAAAGGCGGCCCCCACCCTTCAACCGACACCAGCTTGGTCACCTTGTCCGGAAACGTCCCCGCGTACTGCAACGCGATGGCACCGCCCAGCGAGTGCCCGATCATGGTCAGCGGCCCCTCGATACGATTGGCCAGGGTCGCGATGTCCAGAGTGAACTCCGGGATGCTGTACATGCCGCCGATCGCCCAGCCGCTGTCGCCGTGGCCGCGCAGGTCCGGCACGTAGATCGTATATCGGTCGATCAGACGCCGCGCCACGAAGTCCCAGTTGCGGGAGTGGTCTTGCCCGCCGTGGATCAGCATCATCGGCGGCTTGTCGCCGTCGCCCCAAACGTCGTAGTGCAACTTGACACGCTGCGACTCGTAGGATTCGGACCGCGGCTCCGCGTTGTCGGGTGTCATGCGCCCTCCTGGCCTCTGATCTCGTATAGCGGCGCGTAGATGCCGGGGTCGCTCCCCGGGATCATGAACGCGCCCACCAGCTTCTCGTAGAACTCCGCCGGGCCGACGCCGCCGATGACAGCGTAGCCGTAACCCATCTCGCGCATCGACTCAAGGCAGCGCAGCAGGAGCAGCGCGCCGAGGCCGTCCCCGCGCAGATCCTCGCGCACGCCGGTCGGGCCGAAGTAGCCGCGCCGGGTGCACTCGAACACCGCGAAGCCGACGATCTCGGTGGCCTGCAACGCGATGTGGGCCGTGATTGGCGTATGGTTGAACGCGCGGTCGGACTCCAGCGCCCAGAGGTCGCCGAAGTTCTGACGCGCGAACTCGCCCATGCGGAACCGGTCCCAGGGCTCGGCGCGCCGGACCCGGAAGCCGCCGTCGGCCACGCGCTTCTCGTGGGGCGCCGCATCGGGCAGATCATAGAGCCGCGCGAGCATGTCCGGCATAACGCCCGCTATCATACAAGAACGAAAGAGAGGGGCACCGCTGGCTTACCTGAGAGTCCGCGTTACAGCGAAAGCACGAGGCGCTGGCCTGACCGGCTGGCACGACGGCACCTTGCGAATCAAGGTGCGCGAGCCAGCGGAGAAGGGCCGGGCGAACGCTGCCGTCGCACGCCTCCTCGCCGATAAGCTGGCGATCCCGCCCTCTCGCATCCGCCTCGCCCGCGGCGGCAGCTCACGCGAGAAGCTGTTCGAGGTCGACGGCCTCAGCGAAGACGAACTAATGCGCCGGCTCGGCGCGCCGATACTCTAGGCTTCCGATCAGCTTTGGTTTGCGCTCCCGCTGCGCAACAGTGTAAGAAAGAGCCACTGAAGGAGGCCACGATGCCCACGCTCGAACTGATACTGCTCGGCACGGGCAGTCCCATCCACCAGCCGCACCGCTCAGGCAACGCGCAGATCATCCGCGGCGGCGACGCCAACGTCCTCATCGACGTCGGTTGGGGCGCCACCGTGCGCATGTACCAGTGCGGCGTCGGCCCGCCGCAGATCGATGCCGTCTTCGTCACACACCTCCACTCCGACCACACGACAGACTTCGCCGACCTGCTGGTCATGCGCTGGGTTGGCGGCATCACGAAGCCGCTGCGCGTCTACGGGCCCGAAGGCACGGAAGGCATGATCGCCGGCTACCGGCAGGCGCTCGAGGCCGACACCCGCTTCCGCTTCGCCCACCACGGCGAGCAGCTGGCGCCGGTCGGGACTGAGTGCGACGTGACGGAGATCTCCGCCGGCCAGGAGCCGACCGAGATCGCGACGATCGGCGACCTCACGGTCAAGGCGTTCGAGGTCGACCACCGGCCGGTCATGCCGGCGTTCGGCTTCCGCCTGGAGCGCGGCGGAAAGTCGATCGTGATCTCGGGCGACACGAACGCCTGCCCGGGCCTCCTCAACGGCGCGCAGGGCGCGGACATTCTCGTCGCCGATTCGATGAACAAGAAGATGATGTCGGCGCTTGAAGATAACCTGCGGAGCAGCGGCCGCGGCCTGCAGGCGGCGCTGCTCGGCGACGCCCACACGTACCACGCCGACGTCAAGGACGCGGCCGGGATCGCGCAGCAGGCCGGCGTCAAGCACCTCGTCCTCTCTCACGTCATGCCCTCGATCCTCGAGGAGCAGATCCCGCTGTTTACGGAAGGCCTGGACGGCATCTTCAAGGGCGAGATCAGCGTCGGCCACGACCTCGCGCGGTACGGAATAGAGTGACGCCGGCCCGCCGGGCGGCAGCATGACCACCGCAGCCGATAGCTCCCGGTGGTCGCTCATCCGCCTGGCGTCGATCGTTGCCGCCGCCGTCACCATCGCGGCCGCGTTCATGCCGTGGGTGAAGGCGGACGTGGTCTTCTTCACGTTCTCGGTCAACGGTATGGACCGCGACGGCCCCCTCACAGCGGCTCTCGGCGCCGCGATCATCGTGGCGATGCTGGCGTCGGTCTACACGCGGCTTTCGAGCCGCCACGCGTTCACCGCCGTCGCCGTCTTCGGCGCCGCGATCGCGCTCATCGGCTTCCTGACGTGGATCGACGTCCAGGGGGCGGTCGACGTCGACGGCACGGAGCTGGAGGAGTTGCCCTTCGTCAGCGTCTCGCCGCAGGTTGGGCTAGTGATGACGACCGTCGCGGGCATCGTCGCCGGCTCATTGGGCCTCGCCGGCGTCAAGTTCGACGCGCCACCGCCAGAGCAGAACGGCTAGCTGCCGAAGCGTTCCGCCATCGCCCGCTCGTACTCCGGGAAGTAACGCGCGATCACGGTCAGATCGAACGAGCGCAGTATCGACTCCTTCGGCTCGCGCTCCAGCAGGAAGGTGAACGACTCGCGGACCAGCTCATCCGGAGCCGCGCCGCGGGCGATGCGGTCGCGGTCGCTGCGTGAGAGCGTCACCTCGTGCCGCGACTCGCTCCCGCCGTCAGCCACGCGTACGTCGAAGCGCCAGCCGTCGGCCGTCTCGCTGGACTCAACGCTGATCTCGGCCATCAAGCGCCGCGGCGGCGCTCCATCTCCTGCCGCACGAACGGGTTCATCTGTCTCTCGGCGTCGATGCGCGTCTCTTGCATGTGGCCAGGCAACACTCTGGTCTCGTCCGGCAAGACGAGGAGCTTGTCGATGATGCTCGCCATCTCCTGGTCGTAGTCGCCGCCGGGCAGGTCCGTGCGACCGATCGAGCCCGCGAAGAGAGTGTCGCCGCTGAAGAGCATGCCGTCGGTGTAGTAGGACAGGCTGCCGGGCGTGTGCCCCGGCGTATGGATCACCGTCAGCTTCACCCCTTCCACCTCGACGACGTCGCCGTCCTCCGGATGGTAGTCGGGCGTCGGCGGATCCGCCACTTCGCGGCCGACGAACATGAGCGCGCTCTTCGCTGCCTGCGCCGCGATCGCGGCCTCGTCACGGTGCATCAGGAACCTGGCGCCGGTCTCGTTCTTGATGTCGCCAACGCCCAGAATATGATCGACGTGGGCGTGTGAGTTGGCGATGAGCTTGATCTTGACGCCCATGTCGCGCGCCATCGCCAGGATGTCCTCCGCCTGGTCGCCCGGGTCGATGCAGATCGCCTCGCCCGTGCGCCGGTTGCCGATCACCCAGCAGTTCTCCTGGAAAACGCCGACGACCATGCCACGCACCATCAGCTCGGTGACCTGAGGTTCTGCCATGGCCTCAGTCTACCGGACGCACAGCGCGAACGGCGACTAGTTGGCTGCGACCACAGCGCCCGGCGCCGGGGTCACCTGGCTGAGTTTGGCCCGAACGATGCGCCGGTCCGAGTATTCGCCACCGAAGGGGCCGCCGGTCGGGGAGTACGTCCCGCCGCACGTGATGACCGTTATCGTGTCGTCATCCGTTGGGGCCATCAATGCGAGGGCGTACGGGTCGTCGGGATCGATCAGGAAGTTCTCCTCGACCGTGTAGCTCAGCTCAGCCCCGTCGTCGGAGCGAAGCAGAATCTGATCGCCATCGCTGAGCTGGTTGAGGTCGTAGAAGACACCAACGCCGCTCCAGGTTACGTGGCCGGCAAGGACGGCGTTGCTACCGGTACCCGGTTCTGAGGACCAGTTGTACCAGGCCACCTCTTGGCCGTTGCGCGGCACTTCCGGAACGGCGTTAGAGTCCAGGCCGAACGTGTTGACCGTCGCGTCGACGCCGATGCGCGGGATGACTAGCTGGAAGGGCGTCGAGCCCAGCGGCGGCACGACGACCGGCGCCGGGGTTGGTGATGGCGCCGGCGCGCGGTAGCGGTCGAAGATGTGAGCCGGTTCGGCGATGAG
>JADFTG010000080.1 GCA_022560365.1 Chloroflexota bacterium
TCGGATGTTTTCTATATCCCGCCGTCCAACCCGCTGTCGCGAAACGTGAGTGGAGGCTCGTTCTGCCCGCCGCTGTCCGCCGTCAACGTCACCAACTTCGGGTCGAACTCGCCGTTCTTCATCCTGGAGGCCACCGGCTGCGGCGATAAGATCATCTTCAGCGAACTCAATGTGGAGCTCGGCACGTTCCAGCTTGGCGCGGTCTGGCTCGATGGCTCGTGGTTAGCTCCCGTTCCCGGCGGCGAAGACTACCGCGATCCGTCGTGCTTCACCTACGACGGCCAGATGGGCATCGTCGGCAGCACGCTGGGTGCCGAGGGGCGAAGCGAGGGTGGGTACGTCCCCCTCTTTGAGTGCAACGCGACGTGCACCGAGTCGCTACCAGCGTCGAAGGTGATCCTCCCGGCTGACGCGCCAAACGTGCACATGCTGGGCCTCGCCGTTTCGCCCGACGCCATGAAGATCGCCTGGTACAGGTCGGTGCCCGGCGACTCACAGGTCTGGGTCGGCGACTTCGATCCGTTCACGCAGACCGTGAGCAACCACCAGCAGCTGACGACCGAAGGCTTCAACTACGATCCGACCTGGTCGCCCGATGGCAGCCAAATAGCCTTCCTGTCTGGTCGCGATGGCAACTTTGAGATCTACGTGATGTTCGCCGACGGCAGCGATCAGACGAACATCACGAATACTCCGGACGCCGACGAGACCGAGCCCTCATGGCAGGTGCCATAACGAGACTGAACGCGGCCGCCCGGGTACGATAATCGAGCTATGGGCGGCCGCATCCTCGTCGGTTCCTGCTCGTGGGCCGACAAGACGCTGATCGATAGTGGCTGGTATCCGCTGGCCGCCGCGAAGTCGCCGGAGGAGCGCCTCCGCTACTATGCCGATCACTTTCCGATCGTCGAGGTCGACTCGACCTACTACGCGATTCCGCACGCGCGCAACGCCGAGCTCTGGGTCGAGCGCACGCCAGACGAGTTCACATTCGACGTCAAGGCCTATGCGCTCTTCACCGGTCACGGCGCCGCCGTGCAGGCGTTCCCCAAGGACGTGAAGGAGACGCTGCCGGGCGCCCTGCGGCAGAAGCGCAACGTCTACATGAAGGACCTGTCGCCAGCGGTGGGGGACGAGATGTGGCGCCGCTTCAACGAGACGCTCCTGCCTCTGGACAGCGCCGGCAAGCTGGGCACGGTTCTCTTCCAGTATCCGCCCTGGTTCGGGCCGCGAGGCGACAACCGCGAGGCGATCCTGGAGGCGAAGGAGCGGCTGGGCCAGTACCGGATGGCGGTCGAGTTTCGCAACGCCGCCTGGATGGCGGAGCCGCAGGACCAGGCGCGTACGCTGCGCTTCCTGTCCGACAACGGTATCCCCTACGTCTGCGTCGACGAACCGCAGGGCTTCAAGAGCAGCGTGCCGCCGGTTACCGCCGTCACGCACCCGTCGGTTGCGCTGCTGCGCATGCACGGTCACAACAACGATGCGTGGGCGGCGCGCTCAAGGACTGCCGCCGAGCGCTTCGACTACCTGTACAGCGAAGACGAGATGCGAGAGTGGGTCCCACGAATACAGGGCCTGGCCGAGGACGCTGCTGAGGTGCATGTCCTGATGAACAACTGCCACCGTGACTACTCAGTGCGCAACGCGCGTCAGATCGGCGAGATGCTTGGCGTCATCGAGCACGAGCCGCAGCGGGCGCCGGGACTGGACGAGTCGTCCGAAGTGGGCCAGGAGCGGCTGCTGTAAGCGCCGGGCTGGAGGGAACGAGAGATCCTTCGCCCACGTGATGGTGGCTGGCGATGTCTGTCTGGGCGATCACACTACGGCGATAGCACATATTTTATGCTTTCGTCTACGAGCTTACCCAACTGACGTTTATTTTCGAGCACTTCTTTGGAGAGAATTGCGTATTCTTTCTTTAAGTGCCCTCTGGGAAAATATCTTAGGTGCTTGATATCCTTCCCCTTAAAAAGCTCGTCAAGAACTTCCTTGGGGAGTTTAAGCGCGACTCCAAACTTTCCATGCGAGATAAATATATAACCATTCACATATCCGCCGACGGCCCCAAAAACGTTCTTGAATTCCAGTCGATGTGTGGTGGCAAGTTCTGGACGAACTTGCTTCAGTAGCGTTGTTATTTCATCGAGATATTCATTGCTCAAATTATTGGAGTAAATTTTCCACTTCATTTCCTAACTGGCGGAGGGGGTGGGATTCGAACCCACGGTACCGTGAGGTACACACGCTTTCCAGGCGTGCCCAATCAACCACTCTGGCACCCCTCCGCGGAGAGACTCGGGCTATCCGGTTAGAGGCGCAGCGGTGATCCCGCCTCTCGTCTCTGGCCTCGGAGGCTTGAACTGGCGGAGGGGGTGGGATTCGAACCCACGGTACGCCAAAAGACGTACAACGGTTTTCGAGACCGCCCCATTCAACCACTCTGGCACCCCTCCGGGGACGTTTCTAGTCTACTGTACCGGATCGTGATTCTTCGATCAGCCGCTGCTTGAGCGCGCCCCCTTTCGGGGTCTTGAAGAATCGCTCTCGCTGCATCGCGGCGAGCTTGCCCTCGAAGCTTTCGGAGTAGATCAAGACCAGCGGGCGTCGACTAGCCGTGGAGCGGACCTTGCCGCGGTTGTGCTCTCCGAGGCGGCGCTTGAGATCGCCAGTAGCGCGCCCCTCTTCGCGGCCTAGATCGTCCGTGACGAATGAGCGGCTACTTGTCGGAGCGGCCGACGATCTGGCGATAGCGCTTGGTCATCTTCTCTTCCGCCTCGCGCTGTGCCTTCTTCGCCTCGCCCATCGCCTCGTCGAACTGCTCGCGCAGGCCGCTGAAGGCAGACCTGGCGCCGCTGGCGCCGTTTGCACGGCGTTCGTCCGCGCCGCCGGCAGTCTCGTCCTTCCCTGGCGCCAGCAGGACAGAGGCTGCGAAGCCGATGCCGATCCCGATGAGCAGTCCGAGTATGAATCGCATGCTACTGCTCCTTTTTGCCGCGGCCGGCAACCTTCGCCGCGACGCCAACGAAGCGCCTGGCCCCAGCCGCGACACCATAGGCTTTGACCACCGGCTTGATCGCGTTGTCGGACACGAACGCGACAGTGCCCTTTACGTTCTCGGTCGTCTCCTTCACGTTCTGGGCCGCCGGCTGCACGTTGTGCTTGAGGATGCCGCGTACACGGTTCAGGATGTTCACGCCGAGAAAGCCGCTAACCAGCGCGAGGATGATGCCGAGCAGGAAGAGGAGCGTGCCGGCGACCATGAACATCATGATGAACAGGTCGCGCCATTCCTCGGGGGTGTCTATGTAGCCTAGTTCCACGGGTCGGGGCCTCCTCTTCCGTCGCAATCTTGGGGCGGCAGTCGGCGGACGGCGCTGATTATACCAAACGGATTCCGTAACGGCTCGCGGCCCTCTATAAGCGCTTGATGATCGTACCGCCGCCGAGAACCCGCTCGCCGTCGTAGATCACGACGGCCTGTCCCGGCGTCACCGCGCGCTGCGGCTTCTCGAACCGCACCGTAGCTGTACCGTCCTCCACCTCGACTGTGGCTGCTGCGGGGACACCGCGGTAGCGGATGCGCGCCTGCACGTCGGCGCCCGGAGCGGGTGGCTTGCCGCTCACCCACGTCAGTTTGTCGGCGAGCAAGGCCGTCGCCATCAGCTCGCTTTGTGGGCCGACGACGACACGGTTCTCGCCGGCGTCGACGTCGACGACGAAGAGCGGCTCTTCGCCGCCGCGCGCGGGCAGGCCGCGCCGCTGGCCGACGGTGTAGTCGACGATCCCTTCGTGCCGGCCGACGGAGTCGCCCGCCATGTCGACGATGTCCCCGGCCGTCACTGCCACGCGTTCGCGGACGAACGCACGATAGTCGCCGCTGGGTATGAAGCAGATGTCCACGGAGTCTGGCTTGTCGGCGTTCGGCAGCGACCACTTCTTCGCCAGGTCGCGGATCTCCGCCTTGGGGTATTCGCCGACCGGGAAGAGCGTTCGCGAAAGCTCCTCCTGGCCCAGCGTGTACAGGACGTACGACTGGTCCTTGTCCGGATCAATCGCCCGCAGCAGCTCGGCGTCCTCACCGTGGCGGACGCGGACGTAGTGGCCGGTCGCCAGGTAGTCGGCCTCGAGGGCGATGGCGTGCTCCAGCAGTGGCCGAAACTTGACGCGGTCGTTGCAGGCGAGGCAGGGGTTGGGCGTGCGGCCGCGGCTGTACTCGGCCACGAAGTGATCGACGACGTCCGCCTGGAACTCGCGCTCCAGGTTGAGCACGTAGTGACGGACGCCCAGCACGTCGGCGGCGGCGCGAGCGTCGGCGGTGTCTTCGACGGAGCAACAGCGCTTGTGGTGGCGGGCCGCCTCGGGGTTCTCCTCTGTCCACAGGCGCATGGTGATACCGATCACCTCGTAACCTTGCTCGACGAGGAGACCGGCAGCCACGGAGGAGTCGACGCCTCCGGACATTGCGATGACTGCGCGCTTCTTGGGCATGACTTCCCCATGTTATACTCAACCCCCCAGAAGCGGGTAGGAATCAACTCTCAGGAGCGCATCTGCAAGCGGAACAACTGGCGCACCGAATAACTGACATTCTCTCCGAGAAACAGGCGGAGGACATCCTGCTGTTGGACATCAGCAAGGTCTCGTCCTTCGCCGATTATTTTGTCATCGCCAGCGCTGGCTCCGATCGCCAGATCGACGCCATTCTGGAAACGATTGACGAAGACCTGCGCAAGGCCGAGAAGATCCGTCCGCGGGGCCGCGAGGGCACGCCGAAGACCGGCTGGGTCCTGCTCGACTACGGCGACGTCATCGTACACATCTTCGGGACCGAGGAGCGCTCCTTCTACGATCTTGAGAGCCTGTGGGCAAGCGCTGTCCCGGTCGTGCGCATCCAGTAGAGGCTGCGCCGAGCGCTTCCGTCAGGACTCGTCTTCGAAGATCCAGCGGTCCATGTCGCGCTTGTAGTCGAACGTTTGCGACTCGTCGAAGAAGAGCGCGATCTCGCGCGCCGCTGAATCCGGCCCGTCCGAGCCGTGAATCAGGTTGCGGCCTAGCTCGACGGCCAGGTCGCCGCGGATCGTGCCGGGCTCAGCATCGGCCGGGTTCGTCACGCCAATCGTTTTGCGCACTACCTCAATCGCATGCGTGCCCTCGATCACTGCGGCGATGATAGGGCTCGACGTGATGTAGTCGATCAGGCCAGCGAAGAACGGTTTGCCCTCGTGCTCAGCGTAGTGGCGCTTCGCCAGCGCTTCATCCACCCGCAACATACGCAGACCGACGATGCGCAAGCCACGTGACTCCAACCGCGAGATGATCTCACCGGCGAGGCCTCGCTGCATGCCGTCCGGCTTCACCAGGATCAGGGTTCGTTCTCTCATGTCGCGTTCGATTCTAGGTTGCGTGCGGCCTAGCCGCTACTGCTTCTGGGGACCGATCGCGGGCGGCCGCAGGTACACCGGTGCGATGAGCGCTGGTTCGTGCGGTGCGCCTGTCTCGAGCCGGGCGTGTCCCAGCTCCGCGAGGGCGACCGCGCGTCCCGCCGTGGCGGGCTCGGCGATCTCGGCGAGGTCAGCGGCGCGCTCGGCGAGCAGCGCCGCCAGCTCCTCGTCGATCTCGCCGACGAGGAGTGTCCGTTCGCGTACGGCCTCCACGAGTTCGTCGCCCTTCGTGAGTCGGGGCGGCGTCAGCTCGCGCCAGGGGTCGCCCTGATACGTCGCCCAGGCCAGGTCCCCGCGCCCCGCGCGGTGCGCGGCGACGACGTTGCCGGCAAACGAGGCGTGAGGGTACGCGTCCAGCTCCAGGCGGCCGACGCCCACAAGCGGCAGGTCCGAAGCGCGCGCCAACCCCTGCGCCGTCGCGACGCCGACGCGCAGGCCTGTGTACATGCCGGGGCCGACGGAGACGAAGACGGCCGTCAGGTCGCTCTTCGACACGGACGCGTTGGCGAGCAACTGCTCGATCGCTGGCAGTAGCTCGACGGTGTGGTTGCGCTGGCAGTGCCAGGTTGACTCCGCGATTACTTCGCCTCCGCGCGAGAGCGCGACCGATGCTAGCGCCGAGGCGGT
>JADFTG010000081.1 GCA_022560365.1 Chloroflexota bacterium
GACGCCATGAACAGGCTGACCAGCGTCAAGGCCCAAGTTTCTGGCAGGAACGAGCCGTATACGGTTCTCTACGAAGCGCCCGATCGGTCTCAGACTGGCTACGCCGCCGGGGAATGGTCTCGATGCGTAGCCGGCTCGCGGGTCTGGAGGCGGCAGATCGCGGACGACGGCACCTTGGGGTCGTGGACGCTGTCGGAAGAAGCTACGACCGAGTGGAGATGGCCCGACTACGACCGTGCCATGGGCAAGGCGTGGTCTGAAAGCGAGATCCGGGTACTCGGCGCGTCCGGCGTGGAGGAGTTTCTCCTCCTTGAGGAAACCGAATTCGCAGGCGAAGAGGTCTGGGTCATCACCTATGACTACTCGGCACCGACTATCGAAGGCCCTGTACCCGTGAGGATTACGGAGTGGATCGCCAAGGAAACGCACTGGCTCCTGAAGGTGGACCACTGGCAGGACGATCCTTTCGGGTTCACTGGCACCACAACAACGGTCTACTCCCGCTACAACGAGCCACAGGACATCGAGTGTCCCGTGGCGAGCGATGATGGAGAAGGCGCGTGAGAATCGTCATCGCCGGCGGCGGCGTCATCGGTTGCTCGATCGCCTGGCACGTGCAGAAGGCTGGCGGCGAGGCGATACTCCTCGAACGCGGGGAGATCGCTGGCGAGGCGACGGGCGCGTCCGCCGGAATGCTCATCGCCCCGATCGAAGACACGGGCAACCGTGCCTTCAACGTTCTCCGCCGCGCCAGCCTCGAGATGTTCCCGGCGCTGATCGAAGAGATCGAGGAGGCCTCCGGGATTGACGTTGAGTACAAGAAGCCGGGCATGATCCGCACGGCTCGCTCACAGAAGGCGGCACGACAGCTGCACAAGGCGGCGAAGAACAACCCGGAGCTGGAGTGGGTCGAGCCGCGGGCGCTACGGGAGCTTGAGCCGTCGCTCACTCGTGACATCGCCGGCGCGACGTTCTCGGAAGGCGACGCCGATCTGAACCCGGGGCGGCTGGCCAACGCCTTCGCCGTCGCCGCCGAGCGTGCCGGTGCCGAGGTCCTGCGCCGGACGATGTTCACGGGCGTGAAGAAGGATGGGCGGCGCATCGACGGCGTCGTCACGAACACTGGCACTGTTAGCGACATCGACGCAATCGTCCTCGCCGCCGGGCCATGGACGGAGGCGCTCACGACGCGCCTGGGTGCGAGGCTGCCCAGCCCGGCGATGCGCGGCCAGATGATCGCCTACCGCTCGAAGTCGTTGCGGCATGCAATCTGGGGCGAGGACGGGTATCTCGTGCCGAAGCCGCGCGGCTACGTCTGGGCCGGCGCTACCGTCGAGGACGTGGGCTTCCGCAAGAAGACTACCGCGCGGGGGCTCGCCGGCCTGCGGCGGATGGCCGGGGATCTGGTGCCCCGCTTGCGTAAGGCGAAGGTGGCGAGCAGTTGGGCGGGCCTGCGACCCGGCTCGCCGGACGGTCTGCCGGTGATCGGGCGCTTTCCCGGCAAGCAGAACGTCTTCCTGGCGACGGGCCACTTCCGCAACGGCGTACTGCTCGCGCCCATCACCGGCGCCCTCGTCGCCGACCTCGTGCTGAACGGCCGCACGGACCGCCGTCTCTCGCCGTTCTCCCCCATGCGCTTCTGCCGCTAGCCGAACGCCGCCGCCAGCCTTTGCGCCGCGGCGCGCGGGTCGTCCGCGGCCGTCACCGCTGAGATCACTGCCGCCATGTCGGCGCCCGCGGCCACTACGCCGGCGATATTCGCTTCGTCGATGCCGCCGATCGCGCAGACGGGTACCCGCACCGCCGCCTTCACCTCGGCCAGCGTGTCCAGCGTCGCCGGTCGCGTGTCGTCCTTCGACGTCGTGCCGAAGAGGTTGCCCACCGAGACGTAGTCCGCGCCGTCCGCCTCCGCCGCGCGCGCCTCGTCCGCGTCGTTCGTCGACGCGCCGACGATCCAGCCGTCGGGGACGAGGCGCCGCGCGACGGCCACCGGGAGGTCTCGTTGGCCGACGTGGACGCCGTCCGCCTCCGCCGCCAGCGCCAGGTCTACGTGGTCGTTCACGATCAGCGGCAGGCCGGCCTCGCGACAGATGTCCGCGAGCGTCCGGACGTCGGCGAGTTGCAGGCCCTTCTCGCGCGTCTTGTCGCGCCACTGGACGATCGCGGCGCCGCCGGCGATCGCCTCCCGCGCCACGTGAAGGACGTCCCGCTCGCCCGCCACGGCGGGATCGATGATCATGTACAGTCCGCGCAGCGTGTGTGCCATCGGAGCCAATATACCGTGCCGGTCAGGTGGCGCGGGCGGTAACGGTTAGCGGATCAACGCGGGATTGTTTGGGTCTTGATCCCATCGGTGGGGATTGTCCAGCACATACCGCCGCGCCGCTCGTACCTAGCACCTACCACCTCGCACTTGCCACCTCGCACCTGCCACCTCACACCTCACACCTCGCACCTGCCACCTTGCCGCTAGTGCATCTCCTGGTCGCCGGAGATGTTGATCGCCTGCCCCGTCATGTAGTCGGCGTCGTCCGAGGCCAGGAACGTGATCACGTTGGCGACGTCGCGCGGGTAGCCGATGCGGTTGAGCGCGATCGGCGGTCCGTTCTTCAGCGCCCACTCCTCCAGCGTGACGCCCTGCGCCTCGAGGATCGAGTCGAGCGTGCCGCGGAGCAGCGGTGTGTCGATCGTGCCGGGGCAGACCACGTTGACCGTGATCTTGCTCGCGCCCACCTCCTTCGCCATCGCTTTCGACATCAGGATCACGCCGGCCTTGGTGGCGCAGTACGGGCTGAGGAACGCGAACCCCGTCTTGCCCGCCTGCGAAGCGACGCTGATGATGCGCCCGCCGTCCCCCTGCTGCAGCATCTGCCGTCCGGCCGCGCGCATGCAGAGGAAGACGCCGCGCAGGTTGACCGCGATCGTGCGGTCGAAGCCCTCGTCCGTCATCTGCACCAGCGGCCCGGGCGGGTTACCGATGCCGGCGTTGTTGACGCAGATGTCGAGGCGCCCGAAGCGCTCCACCGTCTTCGCGAAGAACGCTTCCACCTGCTCCGTCACGCTGACGTCCGCTTCGAACGTCTCGACTTCGGCGCCCGCGTCCTTTACCTGCGCCGCCGTCTCGGCGAGGCCGGCGGGGTTGAGGTCGACGAGCATCAGCTTCGCGCCTTCTCTGGCGAAGCGTCCCGCCACGCCCTGACCAATGCCGCTGCCGCCTCCCGTGATGATCGCCACGCGGTCCCTCAGTAGCATTGTGCGAGTCCTTTCCTGGCTGAAGTTGCACACACGATACAGCATCGCGCTGGCGAGCGGTCCCAGGGATCAGATGAGGTTGCGTCTGCGCGCTGCCCGGAGCGCCACGACGACGATCGCGATCCCGATGAGGGCCGCGATGCCGACGACGGCACGCCCACCCCAGGAGTCAAGCAGATCACTGGCGAACTGTAGCTCCAGGGCGTCGAACAGGCCGAGCAGGAAGTCGCTGGCGTAGAAGCCGGCTGCGCCCATCGCGGTTCCGCGCAAGATCTTGCCCATGAGCACAGCCGGGAAGAAGATGCGGATCGGAACGCGCGCCGCGCCGGCGGCCAGCCCCGCAATGTCGAACACCGGCGACGGCGCGAACGACATCACGAACATCGTCGGGAACGGCGCCTTCTGGATCCAGCGGCGGATCAGCTCGTACAGGCGGCGGCCCTTCATCAGCTTGCCGCCGTTGACGCCCGCCCAGTAGCCAGTGAACTCGCCCAGCGACTCGGCCGACCCGGCGGTGACGCCGACGGCGATCGGCACCGGGATCCCCCACAGCGGGTCCATGATCGCACCGGCTGCGATCGTCAGGCCGCCGCCCGGGATCGGCAGGATCACCGACGCGGCGCGCAGGCCGGAGATCACCCAGAGGATCGGGTAGCCCCAGCCGCCGGTGATGTCGTCCTCGCCCAGGCCGAGCGCGATAAAGACGACTGCGACGCTGACAGCGAAGACGGCGATCGCCGCGAGTACCGTGTACTCCAGGCGAACGCTGACGCGCCACAGGCGCACGTACTGAGGCTGCTGCTGGTGCTCTTCGCTGGGATCAGGCGGCTGTTCTGTCTGAACTGGCTGTGTCAATGCGGGGTCTCTCGCTGCTGGCCTTCAGACGATTGTACGTGATGGAATACGCAAGGTCGCCTGCCGCAAAACCGGCAGTACTGACCGTTCGGTCACTTGTTGACTTCCGCCCGACCCGGATGCCATGATTTGCCCCACTAGAAAGCCGGGAGGTAAGCGATGAAGTTCGGTCTGTTCTACGAGCACCAGATCCCCAGGCCCCGCGACAAAGAGCAGTGGGATCCTGACGCCGAACACAAAATGATGAAGAACGCGCTCGACCAGATCGAGCTCGCGGACCAGCTCGGCTTCGACTACATCTTCCAGGTCGAGCACCACTTCCTGGAGGAGTACTCGCACTCTTCGGCGCCCGAGGTGTTCCTCGCCGCCGCCAGCCAGCGCACGAAGAACATTCGCCTCGGCCACGGCATCACCCTCATGCCGCCCCGCTACAACCACCCGGCACGCGTCGCCGAGCGCATCGCCACCCTCGACCTCGTCTCCGACGGGCGCGTCGAGTTTGGCACCGGCGAATCGGGGTCGGAGATGGAGATGGGCGGCTTCGGCGTGCGCCGCGAAGATAAGAAACAGATGTGGGAAGAGGCGACCCGCGAAGTCGTCAAGATGATGACCCAGACGCCATACAAGGGTACCGAGGGTGAGTACTTCGGGATGCCCTCTCGCAACGTCATCCCCAAGCCGCTGCAGAAGCCGCACCCGCCGCTGTGGGTCGCCTCCTCTCGCAAGGAGACGACGATGGTGGCCGCCCGGCTGGGCATGGGCTCGCTCGGCTTCGCGTTCGAGACGCCGGATGAGGCGCGCGAGCGGGTGGCGCAGTACTTCCAGCTGGTGCGCGAAGAGTGCACGCCGATAGGGGTCGCGATCAACCCGGCGCTGGCCGTCATCTCGTCGCTCATGTGCAGCGAGACGGACGAGGAGGCGATGGCGAAGGGCGTGGAGGGTACGCAGTTCTTCAGCTACTCGCTCGGCTACTACTACGCGCCGACGACCGGCCCCAACCACCGGCCCGGTCGAGAGAACATCTACCGCCGCTTCAAGGACACCCCGGAGGAGGAGCGCATGGCGATGTTCGGCCTCAGGCGACGCCTGGGCGGCTTCGGCGCGGGAGGCGGCGATTCCGAGACCGAGCCGGAGGACGAAGTGCAGCGCGCGCTCTGGCGGGCGTCTCAGCGCGGTGGATGCATCGGTTCGCCCGACTTCATCCGCGATACGCTCCGAAAGTACGAGGATGCGCACCTGGACATGATGATCTTCGTCGCCCAGTCCGGCGCTCGCAAGCACGAGGACATCATGGACTCCATCCAGCGCTTCGGCACCGAGGTGCTGCCCAGGTTTGGGTAGGTGGGGGAACAGATCTGTAGGTACTCCCCCAGACGTATAAGGTGGCTCAACTAGCTGTTTCCTTCATCGACTGCAGTCGCGCGAGGAGCGCTTGGGCGCAGCCTTTTTCTGCTTGGGCAGCAAGGGTGCCTAGGCGGCCAGCGCCAAAAAAGGTGTGTCCATCAGGCCTCCTCATTAGGAGTGAATCCCAGAAGGGCTGACCTTCTGGAATGGTGGAGACGTTTATCACCATAAAATCAGACACTGGCGTAGTAGAATGCTCAATTATGTCGATAAGGGCCTCGTGGCGAGCCGCATGACCAACTTGGATGATATTGCGCACGATTTGGTTTAAGTTTTCTTCTGTATAGTGCCCAGTGCTCTTAAGGCCGTCATAGAATTCGCTTCTTAGCATCTTTGTTACCCTATCAAAGCTGGCCCGTTCGTGCGCCGCTTGGATGACTGATTTCACAGATTCATCGTCGTCGAGGCCTGCCTCTGTGATGGTTTCTTCTGCCCGCGCGATTAACTCCTTTAATTTTGTATTTGGAGCGTCGCCAACGTTATTCAGGGCGGAGCAGAAGAGAAGGATTGCCACCGCAGGAAAGGGGCTGCGCAACTGCTTGCCGGTACCATATGTGTG
>JADFTG010000082.1 GCA_022560365.1 Chloroflexota bacterium
CACCGCCGCTCTTTCGCGGCATCATGCGCGCCCAGGCGGCGTCTCCGGTCATGCAAAGTTCGTCCAGCCATGCTCCCTTGTAAGCAGCGACGCGCGCCGGCAGGATATGCCGCTCCCAGCCGACCGCCGGAATGTCGTAGCCCTGGAGCTGCGCGATCGCCTCCAGCAGGCCACGCTTTCCTTCGAGCTGCGTTCCCGGGGCGACGTGCTGCCAGCGCAGGAGGAAGCGCATCAGGTCCTGCGCCGAGACCGGCTCGATCTCGGCGCGCAGACGGTCGAGGGTGAAGCGGTGAATGCGCGCCAGCAAACGCCTATCGCACCACTGCTCATCATCAGCACCGACCTTGAAGCGACCGCGCATCGCCATGCCACCTTCACCCTCGAGGAACGCGAGCGCAGAGCTGATCGCGCCCAAGCCCAGCCCCGTGCGCTCCGAGATTTCGCCCACGGTCGTCGGGCCGAGCACCTCAAGGTGCCCGCGGACGGCCGCGCGGAGAGCCTCCTCTTCGCCGACCTCACGGCGCAACTCGGGCGGCAGGTCGACGCTGGGCCGGATCGTCGCGGCCGGGTACAGCCGTTCGATCAGCGGCAGGTTCTCGACGGCGAACCAGAAGCGCTCGCCGTCGCTCTCCAACGTGGCCGCCCGGCGCTGGGCCACCAGCTCGTCGAACCAGCCGGCCCATTCCGGGACGTACTCCGGGCGCACTGCGACCAGGCCCAGCAGCGCGTCGTGCACCTCCTCGGGGTCGCGCGGCTGCGGCTGGGCCTCGGCCGTCACGATCTCGATCGCATCGGGGTCGAGGATGCCGAGGTCGCGGCCGCTCTGCGGCAGCGTCCGCCGGAGAGAGACGGCGCGGGCGCGGCGCTCCTCCAGCGGAGCGTCGTCCAGGTATGTGTACGGCTTGGAGTTGAGCATCTCGTGGCTGAACGGCGAGGGCTCGGTCGTATCGCGGCCGTGAACGCGGATCTCGCCCCGTTCGATGCGCTCCAGTACCTCGGCCAGGCCGTCGATGTCCATCGCCTCGGTCAGGCAGTCGTGCATCGACTGGTTGATCAGCGGGTGGTCGGGCAGATCAATCGCGCCGGTGACGTTCTCCTGACAAGCGACGAGCCGGGGGAAGACCGCAGCCATCAGATCGTCCGACCTCATCCGCTGCAGGGGCGGTGGCACGCGCTTACCGTTGCGCTGGCGCAGGACGGCGAGTGCGCGCGTCGCGTTCCAACGCCAGCGCGACTGCCAGACGGGCGCGTTGGCGATGAGTAGGGATTGCTCGACCGACTCGCGGAGCGTCGACCGTGTGACGAGACCGAACATGTCCTCCAGCGGAAAGCTGTTGTTGGGGCCGATGGAAAGGAGCATCGCGTCGTCGCTCGCCGCGGCCTGCAGCTCGAAGTCGAAGCTGACACAGAACCGCTTGCGCAGCGCGAAGCCCCACGCCCGGTTGATGCGAGCCCCGAACGGCGCGTGGAGGATCACCTGCATGCCGCCGCTCTCGTCGAAGAAGCGCTCGAAGACGATGTCCTCCTGCGACGGGACGAGGCCCATCATCTCTTTCTGCACCTTGATGTAGCGCACGACCTGCCCTGCCGCCTCCGGGGTGAGTGCGCACTCGTCCTGTACCCACTTCGTGACGTCGGCGTCCGATCCGGACGACTCGTCCGTCCCGTTGTCGTTCGCGGGCAGGCGCTTCGAGATGTCGATGCGGAGACGGGATACCTCTTCGGACAGTTCGAGCGTGCGGCCGGGCGCTTCACCGTTCCAGAAGGGAATCGTCGGCGGTGAGCCGTGGGCGTCCTCGACGCGGACGACGCCGCCCGCCTCGATCCGTTTGATGCGCCACGACGTCGTGCCCAGCAGTACGATGTCGCCGGCCATCGACTCGATCGAGAAGTCCTCGTCCAGCGTACCGACGAAGGTGCCCTCTGGCTCCGCGATCACGCGGTAGTCGGCGATCTCGGGGATCGCGCCGCCACACTGGATCGCCGTGCTGCGCGCGCCTCGGCGGCCGCGCACGACGCCGTTGATGCGGTCCCGGTGCAGGAAGTGCGCTGCGCGCCCGCTGCCGACCGCGATGCCTTCGCTCAGCATCTCGACAACCTCGTCGAACGACTCGCGCTCCAGGGCCTGATACGGCCAGGCGCTACGGATGAGCGCGAACAGGTCGTCCTCGATCCACGCTTCGCAGGCTGCCTCCGCGACTATCTGCTGCGCCAGGATGTCGAGCGGCGCCTCCGGAGGGAAGACGCGGTCGAGCCGACCCTCGCGCACGGCCCGCACCAGCGCCGCACACTCCACGAGGTCATCGCGGCTGGCCGGGAAGAGCTTGCCCTTCGGCGTCAGGCCGAGCGCGTGACCGGAGCGGCCGACGCGCTGCAAGAACGTCGTGATGCTGCGTGGCGACTCCAGCTGGCAGACGAGGTCAATGGCGCCGATGTCGATCCCCAGCTCGAGCGAGGCGGTGGCAACCAGCGCCTTCATCTCGCCCGCCTTGAGCCGCTGCTCCATGCGGTGCCGCCGCTCCTTCGAAAGGCTACCGTGGTGCGCGCCCACGTGCTCTTCGCCTATCCTCTCCGCCAGCTTGAACGCGACCCGCTCAGCCAGCCGGCGCGTGTTCACGAAGACTATCGTCGTGCGGTGCGTCTCGACGAGCTCTGTGAGCCGGTCATAGATATCAGCCCATTGCTCACCGGAGGCGACCGCCTCGAGGTCAGTCGGCGGCACCTCGATCGAGAGGTCGAGGTCACGCTGGTGTCCGGAGTCGACGATCGCGCAGTCTGCCTTTCCGTCTTCGGACACGTGGTCGGCGCCGACGAGGAACCGCGCGGCATACTCGATCGGCTTCACGGTGGCCGAGAGGCCGATGCGGTCCGGCCGCTTATCACAGATGTGGTCCAGCCGGGCCAGCGTCAGCGCGAGGTGGCTGCCGCGCTTGTCACGAATGAGAGCGTGCACCTCATCGACGATGACTGTCTTGACGTTGTGCAGGATCGCGCGGCTACGCTCGGCCGTGATCATCAGGTAGAGCGACTCGGGCGTCGTGATCAGGATGTGCGGCGGCGTCTTGAGGATCTGCCGCCGCTCCTTCTGAGTCGTGTCGCCGGTGCGAAGCGCCGTCCGGATCTCGGGCAGCTCGTAGCCCATCTCCCGCGCGATCTCGTTGATCTGCTCGAGCGGTTCGTCCAGGTTGCGCTGGATGTCGTTGGAGAGCGCCTTCAGCGGCGAGACGTAGACGACTTCGATGCCGTCTTCCAGCTCGCCGGCCTCGGCCTTGCGCACGAGCCGGTCGATCGAAATGAGGAACGCGGCGAGCGTCTTACCGGAGCCGGTCGGAGCTGAGATCAGCGTGTCGCGGCCGGCGACAATGTGGGGCCATCCGTTCGTCTGAGCGTCCGTTGGCGCGTCGAAACGCCTGGTGAACCAGGTCCGGACAGCGGGGTGGAAGGAGTCGACGACGCTCATAGGCTGGAACCGCGAACCGAACGCGTGTTCGCAGTCTACGCCCGCTCCTCCGCGGCGTCAACGAGCGCCGCCTCCCCTACCCGCGCACCGTCGAGGAAACGACGGATCGCGGCGTTCACGATCGCTGGTTGCTCCTCCAGCAGCATGTGTCCGGACAGCGGGATATGCTCCGTGACGGCGTGCGGCAGCTGCGCCTGTAGCCAGCGCAGGGAACGGCCCGGCAGCAGCAGGATCCGCTCCTTCTCCGCCCACAGGATCAGCACCGGCTGCGTCAGTCGCGCAAAGTTGATCCGCTCGTCGTGGCGGATGCCCTCCCACATCTCCCATACAGTCCTCATCGTGCCGTAAATGCGCGCCGGCTTCTGGTACTCAGCGCGGATCTGTTCGAGGTCGGGGCGGTTCTTGTCGTAGAACAGCCGCTTCCAAGAACGCTCGGCCACCAGCCTCGCTATCGGATCGACCAGGCGCCGCATGAACGACAGCCTGGGCACGATCGGCACCTTCTTCCCCGGCACCGACGCGGCAAGAATTATCCGTTCGACACGCTCGGGCGCCATCTCGGCCATGCGCATCACGACCTCGCCGCCCATTGACTGTCCGATCAGCGTCGCCTTGCCAACGCCAAGCGCGTCCATCGCACCGAGGACAAGGCGCGCCTGCGCGGTCAAGGAGTAGTCGCCGCCGTCGGGACGCTCGCTGTAGCCAAAGCCCTTGAGGTCGATGGCAACGCAGCGGTAGTCCTGCGCCAGGTCGACGATCTGGTGACGGAAGCTGTAGGTGTTCCCCCCAAAGCCGTGGATCATCACGATCGTGGGCACGTTCCCGCCCACCGGCGGCGCCTGCTCAACGTAGTGCAGGCCGACGCCGTCGACCGTGACGATGCGGCCAGGGCGCTCAGCGTCGCGCCAGGCGGTGTCCTCGCGGCTGCGGAAGAACTTCCGCGCAGGCACGGCGGCCACGACGGTAACGACAGCGATCGCGGCGAGAAGAACGGTGAACTTGCGCACGGTGGCCTCCAAATTCGGTAACGAAGCGGCGGGCGTCTTCCTCCAATCTTACGACACCACCTCGATGCCAGTAGCATGGCGGCGACCGCGGGTCTGCGTTTAGAATTGGAGATCAGTTTGCAAGAAGTGAGGACGACGGAAGAGAGTACGAAGCAGCCTGCGCCCGAAACCAACCAATCGCCCGACTGGCGCCGCCCGCTATCCCCCATGCAGAACGTTGAAGTGATCTCCCGCCTCGAAGACGAGCACATCGATGAGCTCGAAGACCTGATCGTGGCGGCGAGGGCGGCCGACGGCCACGAGCCGTTCGGCGAGCACAAGTTCCTGCGGCTGAAGCGCGGCTCTGACCTGGCCATCGGCGTCATGGCCTACGAGGACAAGCAACTCGTCGGTTACGCGCACACGTTGACGTTCGATTCCGCCGACGAGCGTCGCGTCTCATGCGAGCTGACGGTGCACCCGCAGTTCCGGCGAAGGGGCATCGGCCGGACACTCCTTTCGCGCATCATCGAGCACGCCCGTTCGGAAGGTGCGCTCAGGGTGGACCTGTGGGCCTACAACGATTCGCCCGCCAGCCGCGCGATAGCGAGTGACTTCGCGTTCGAGGAGACGCGGCGTCTCCTGCACATGCACCGCCATCCCGGGCCGGCGCCGATCCCCACACCACCGGAGGGAGCGTCCGTACGTTCCTTCCGCCCCAGCGCGGACGACGAGATGTGGTTAGCCCTCAACAACCGCATCTTCGCCGGCCACCCGGAAAACGGCGAGTGGACGATGGACGATTTCCGCGCCCGCCTGCGCCAGCCCTGGTTCAAGCCTGAAGACCTGCTGATCCTGGAGATCGACGGCAACCCGGCCGGCTTCCACTGGCTAAAGGTCGAGGAGCGCGAAGGCGAGGGCCTGATCGGCGAAGTGTACGTCATCGGCGCCGCTCCCGAGCACCACGGACGCGGACTAGGGCGCTTCCTCCTGGCGACGGGGCTGACGCACCTCAGCAAGCGCGATGTTGATGCCGTCGCGGTCTACGTCGACCAGTCGAACGAGCGCGCCGTGGCGCTGTACGGGTCGTTTGAGTTCCACCACCATCACGTCGATGTCCTCTATTCACTGGCGCTACCGGCGGGGTCAAACCCGCCCAAGGCCGCAGCCGCCACCGGCTGACCTTCCGCGCTTCAACCAGCACCAGCGGCGGCGCGCGGTAGAATTGTAGCTGCGATGTCCCCTCAAGCGGCCCCAGAGAAGAAGTTCGCCGCGCTGCTCAAGGCGCTGCCGGCGAAGCCAGGCGTTTACATCTTTAAGAACGCCAGCGGCCGCATCATCTACGTGGGCAAGGCCGCCTTGCTGCGCAACCGCGTCCGCTCATACTTCGGCTCGACGCACGCCTTCGAGGCGAAGACGCGCCGCCTCGTCGCCCAGATCGCGGACATCGAGTTCATCCTTACCGGCTCCGCGCAAGAAGCCCTGCTGCTCGAGGCCACGCTGGTCAAGCGGCACCAGCCGTTCTACAACGTGCGCCTCAAGGACGACAAGCACTACCCCTACCTCAAGATCGACGTCTCCGAGGAGTGGCCGCGCGTCCAGATCACGCGCCGCATCAGCAG
>JADFTG010000083.1 GCA_022560365.1 Chloroflexota bacterium
CTGAGCTCGTGGCGGACGCCCAGGGCCGGGCCGCCGAACTCGGCCGCGGCTCCGAGGAGCAGGCCCGCCAGCGGCTTGACGAGGCGCAGCAGGCCAGCCGCGATCAAATGCGCGAGTCTGACGTCTACGCGCTACAGACGCTGCGCAAGCTGGAGGGCGAGCTGGAGGGCTTTCTCGCCACCGTGCGCAGCGGCGTCGACGCGCTTGAGATCCGCTCCGCCGATCGCCCGAAGGACTAGGGTTCGGTCAGCCGCCGCCGCCGCAGCATGGCGACCCAGTACGCCACGCCGATCGCCCCCGCGAACGCCGAAAATATCCCGGCGACCACGAGCAACCGCCCCATCGCCGAACGCGACGCATCGTTCACAATGTCGATAGCGGCCTCTGAATGGTTTCTTGAGCGCTCGAAGGCGCCGGTCTGGAACGCGAGGCGTGCCCTGGTTAGCTCTCCGTCCGGGTCGTCGCCCAGCAGCCCGAAGCGCTCCCACAGGTTTCGCGGCTCCGCCAACCGCTCCCGCGCGATCCCGTACGCACCCAGCGCCGCCCGCGCGGATTCGATCAGACCGTCCGCCGCGCCGAAATCCCAGCCGCTGATCGCCGCCGCGATCGACTCCGGCACTTTCAGCCCCAGCGAGTCTGCGTCGTTCTTGAGGCCGCGCAGCTCGTCCTCAAGCTCCATGGCGCGGCCGATGTCCGCTTCCACCGCGTCCAGCTCGCTCAGTGCCGCGGCGAAGCGCCAGTCAACGATCGCGTCCCACGGGGCGCCCAGCGGTTCGCTCTGGAGGCCTTCGGTCGCCAGGCGGTTCGACACTTCGAAGTAGCGGTCCCGCGCCTCGCGCCGGTCCTCGATCAGCGCCCGCGACGATTCCGGAAACACCCAGACCAGGAAGAGCAAGTCGAGATTCCTGCCGCTTACCTCCTCCAGCACGTCCATGTAGCGCCGGCTGTCGGCCGGTTCGCCCCTTTTCGCTAGCGTCCGGTTGACGTTGCGCAACGTCTCCGCGCCCACCTCGTCCGCCAGCGTCCGCACGAATCGCAGCGAGTAGTCGTACCCCGCCCGCGTCGTCTCGACCAGCTCGTCCGAGCCGCCGATCAAGGGCTCTGCATCTTCCCACTCGTCCAGCTGCAGCGGGACGCTGGCGGGCGACGTCGGCGTCAGGTCTCCCGTGAGAAGTCCTTCCGGCGCCCGCCCCACCACCTGCGTCGCCACCCAGTCCGCGAACCCTTCGCTCAGCCAGCGCGCCGCGAAGATGTCGGACCACAGGTGCGCCAGTTCGTGGACCAGCGTGTAGTCGCGGGTTCCCGGCGAGATCAGGATGTCGCAGCGCTCTTCCGTGCAGTCGGTGAGGCCTTCGTATCCGAGCACGGACTGCCGGCCGCTGTGCGTCACGGTGATAGAGGTCGCGTTCTGATACGGAAAACCGTAGGCATCGGCGATCAGGGACATCGTCTCCTCGATCACCTCCCGCTGATGAGCGGCGACGGCGTCCTCGCCCTCGAAGTACTCGATGCTCACGGCGACACTGCCGCCGGCCCCGGTTGAGACGCCGAAGCTATCCATCTTCATCGCGTCCGGCTGGCTGACCTCCAGCATCCCGGCGATGTAGACGTTTTCCGACCCGGAGCAGGTCAGCACATCGACGAGTAGCTCGCACGACGCCGGCTCCAGGCTCACAACCCAGGGCGTGGCGACGGGCGTCGTCACAGTCACAGTCGCTTCGTCGCCCATCGCCACAAGCGGCACGAAGACGTAGAACGGCGTCACGAGGAGCCCGCTCTGTCGAACCTCTGGCAGCACATAACTGACGCTGAAGTCGTAAGCGTCACCGAAGAAGAGGTTCCGGTCGAACGACACGACCAGGAAGTTCAGCAGCTCATTCTCCGTCGGCTCGATGCTTGTTGCCAGCGGCGCGCCGTCTGCCGATTGCGCGCTCAGCTCGGTAGCTCCGGTCAGGACGGGCACCCCCAGGGAGGAGACGAAGACGCCCGAGTCGTTATTTTCGGCTGAGACGTCCCACGTCACGAAGACGTCGCCCTCTTCGGTCCGGACGTCGTAGTTGATGCTCGTCGTGATGTGGAGCGGATCGTCCGCGTGGGCGCTCTCGCCGCTCCCGAGGAACAGCAGAGCCGCCAGCGCCAGCAGGCAGGCTGACGTTACGCGCATCTCAGGACGCGTCGTCCGGCGGCACGGCGCCGCACAGCCTTGCGAGCGAGCTCAGAGCCGCCTCCAGGCCCGGCTTCTGATGCCCCGGCCAGAGCAGCATGCCCGCGAAGCGCCCTCGCAGGCCCCGCGCCGTCGCCTGGGCGGTCAGGTCGACGCGCGTGGTCTCTCTATCCAGGGGCACGATGCGAAAGGAGTGCCAGTCAATCGTCAACTGCTCCCGCTCCGCCTCCGGGTTGCGGACGGGCGTGAATACGATATATTCCGGCGCAATCCACTCCGTGATCTCGAATTCAGACACCTGGTCTCCACCGTCCTCATCTTTGACGTGGGCGAGGAACCGTGTGCCGCGACCCTCGCTGAGCTGCGTCGTCAGCTCGATGTGGCTCCAGGCCTTGTTCCAGCGCTGCGCGTTAACGATGTCAGATACTACCGCCCACACCTTCTCCTGCGTTGCCGGAATCGAGATCGAGACGGTCACAGACGGCATCGCCTGGCGCCTCTTTCGGTCGTCTGAATCCTGCCTAGCATAGAGCTTAGTTTAGCCGATGCCGCGCGGCCGGTTTCGCGTCGTGAAACCGGTCACTGTCAACGAATTGGCCTGCGCGTTAGAATCGAGCGTATGAAACAAGGCGCTACAGGTGTCGACATAATCGAAATCTCTCGTATCGAGGCGTCGCTCGCCAAGTTCGGCGACCGCTTCCTCCAGCGTGTCTACACGCCGCTCGAAGTCGCCTTCTGCCGCGGCCGCACGAGCGAGCTGGCGGCGCGCTTCGCCGGCAAGGAGGCCGTGATGAAGGCGCTGGGCACCGGCGCTCACGGCGTCGCCTGGCGCGAGATCGAAATCCTCCCCAACCACCGCGGCAAGCCGCTCGTCTACCTCCACGGCAGGGCGCAGGCCAGGGCCGAACACATCGCGCTCCAGGGCATCGACATCAGCCTCAGCCACAGCCGTGACCTCGCCGTCGCCCTCGTCGTCGCCGTCTCGCGCGATCTCGAACCCGACCGCGACCGCTGGCGCGAGCGGTTCGCCGGAATCCTCCGCGAAAGGGGGCAACTCACATGACCAGCTCGCCCAGGCACCGAGGCGACGCCCCGATCTCCACTGCGCCGCTATCCCTGGCGGACCTCGCCAGCCGCACCGCCGAACCCGCGAACAAGCTCGAAGCCTGGGCCTCCCGCGGTCTCATCGGGAAAGAAGGCGAGGACACCTTCGCCCTCGAGGACATCGGCCGCGTGCGCCTCATCCACCAGCTGCTCCACTACGGGCATTCGCTCGATGACATCCGCAATGCCCTCCACAACCCGGATTCCGCGCGTCAGTTCTATCTGGACGAGATGACGAGCCACCTCTCCGCGCTCAGGTTTACGCTGGCTGAGTCAGCCGAACTGGCCGGGCTCGATCTCGATCAGGCGAAGACGTTCGTGGAAGCGACGGGAGTCGCGGACAGCGGCGGCATGCTGGAAGAAGACGACATCGGCTTCCTTCGCTCGCTCAAGGTCGCCCTCGACTCCGGTTACCCTCCAGAGGCCCTCGTTCAGGTCCTGCGAGTCTACGCCGACCTCATGCGCCGCGCGGCGGAGGTCGGCCATCTCACGTCGCACCTCTACCTCCACCAGGCCATGAAGGACACGGGTGTGGAAGACACTCAGGAGCGCCTGGAGAAGACGTTCAGCCGCGTTGAACCACTCGTAGAGCCGGCGCTCATGTACTTCTTCCGCAAGGGTGCGATCCAGGCCGCCTGGGACGACATGCTCATGCACCTCGAAGAAGAGTCGGGGCTGGCCGACCTGCCGGAGATCCCCGGCCAGATCCGTCAGGCCATCATGTTCGTCGACCTCGCCAGCTTCACACCCTTGGCCGAGGCGATGGGCGACCTCAAAGCGGCCGAGATCGTGGACCGTTTCGCGGAGATGGTGCGCATCGCCAACGTGCGCTGCCATGGCCGCGTCGTCAAGCAGATCGGCGACGGTTTCATGATCGTCTTCCCGGAGTGCTATTCCGCCGTCTCCTTCGCTCTCGAACTGGAGCAGCGTGCCGTCTCAGAGCCACAGTTCCCGGCGATCCGCGTCGGTCTCCACTACGGCCCTGTGCTCTACCGCGAGGGTGACTACATCGGCTCCAACGTCAACATCGCCTCGCGCCTCGCCGGGTGCGCGGAGCGGCACCAGATCCTCGTCTCGGCCGAAGTGCGGGATCGCGCCCGCGAACTCGAGGGTGTCGAGTGGACGCGCATCGGCAAGCGGCGCCTCAAGGGCCTCGCCGCCGAAGTCGAGCTGTTCGAGCCCAGGCCTGCCACAGCCGAGACGATCGAGAAGGTGATCGACCCGGTCTGCGGAATGGAGCTGGGCAAGGGCGAAGTCGCCGCCCATCTTACCCGCGAGGGCGTCGACCACTCCTTCTGCTCCGACGCCTGCCTGCGCCAGTTCGTCCGCGCCCCCGAGAAGTACACCACCGCCTCCGCCTGAGCGTCCCTGCACCTCGCCGACGCGCGCACATCCCCCGCACCGCGTCCCGCTCACCCTGAGGCTCTCGAAGGGCGAACCGAGCAACTACGCCGCGACCGGTGATACCATCGCTCCGTGAAGCTCGTCACCGTCGCCGAGATGATCCGCCTGGAGGCCGAGTCGGGCGTGCCCGTGCCGCAGTTGATGGAGAAAGCCGGCCTCGCCGTCGCCCAGGAAGCCTGGCTCGCCCTGGGCGAGATCGCAGAGCGGCGCCTCCTCGTCCTCTGCGGCCCCGGCAACAACGGCGGCGATGGCCTCGTCGCCGCCCGCTGCCTCAAGGAGTGGGCCGCCGACGTCATCGTCTTCCTGCTCAAGCCGCGCCCCGGCGATGACGCGAACCACGCCGCGCTCGTCGAGCGTGAGATCCCGATCATCACTGCCGGGGAGGACGGCTGGGAGAAGAGCCTCGCCGACGCCCTCGGTGGCGCAGAGCTCGTCATCGACGCCCTCCTCGGCACCGGCCGTGCCCGGGCCATCGAAGGCGGCCTCGCGACCGTCCTCGCGCAGCTCAAGGAGGCGCGCGAGCGCCGCCTGCCACCCCGCCTGCTGGCAGTCGATCTTCCCAGCGGCCTCGACGCCGATACCGGCGCAGTGGACCCGCTCACGGTCGCCGCCGACGCGACGATCGCGCTCGCGTTCGCCAAGGTCGGTCTGCACCTCCTCCCCGGCGCTCGCTATGCCGGCGAGGTCGAGATAGTCGACATCGGTGTGCCGGCGGAGCTGGCGTCCTCCGTTCAGACCGAGCTGATCACCCGCCGCTGGGCGCAGGATCACCTGCCGGAGCGCCCGGACGACGCTCACAAGGGCACGTTCGGCAGCGCGTTCATCGTCGCCGGCTCGCCCCGCTACACGGGCGCTGCTTATCTCGCCTGCATGGGTGCGATGCGCGCCGGCGCCGGCCTCGTCACGCTAGCCTGCGCCAGCGCCATCCACCCGATCCTCGCCGCCAAACTCAGCGAGACGACGTTCGAGCCGCTGGATGGTACCGACGGCGAGCTGTCAGGCCAGGACGTCCACTCCGTCTTCCGCGCCCTGTCCGGCCGCGACTACGAGTGCCTGCTCATCGGCCCGGGACTGTCCCAGAGCGGATACGTCCAGGCCTTCGTTCACGCCCTCCTGCCGAAACTGAGTGGCGGCCAGGAGGAGGGCTCTGAACGCTCGCTGAGAGCCATCGTCATCGACGCCGACGGCCTCAACAACCTGGCGCGCATCGACGGCTGGCCGGCGCTGGTCAACGTCCCGGCCATCCTCACTCCGCACCCCGGCGAGATGTCCCGCCTGACCGGCCTCTCCGTCGCCGAGGTGCAGGCCGACCGTCTGGGCACGGCCCGCAAGTTCGCCGCCGAATGGGG
>JADFTG010000084.1 GCA_022560365.1 Chloroflexota bacterium
GGTGCCGGGGCGCATGAGGTAAAAGCCGGCGACCAGGATTCCGCTGCACGCCAGCATCAGCAAAACTTCCGGCAGGCCCATGAAGAACGAGGCGCCGGAGATCAGCCACCATAGCAGAACGAAACACGCGTGCAGCGCAAAGATCCCGGTAAGGATGTTCTGGAGGTAGGTCTTCTGCGACACCCAATGGAACATATATCGTGCGACACGCCCCTTAGTCCTCGTCGCCATTGGGCTCGTCTCCGCAGTGATGGACACCACATGCACTCATCGTAGGAGAAGGCGATGCTGACCCCGCCCTCCGTCGTGGTCGCCTACGGCGCGTGCCGCTCCGCCCAGAATGAGGTTATGTGCGCCCCCTTCCGGTAAAACGGTAGAACATCGGTCAAAGCTTTCGCGTGGTTCAGTGCCATGTACCGCGCCGCCCACCGCACCTTGAACGCGCGATTGAAAAGGAGGAAAGCGTGCAGCACGGAGCCTTCGTTCCAGAAGTAGAGGCTGTACTCGGTCCACTCGCGCCAATAGTTCGCGGGCAGCACGATGTCGTGCCAATGCACGACCGCGCCAATCGGAAGGCGCGGCACGATCTCGAGCATCTCGTGCGTGACATCGCCGCCGATACGGCAAACGTGGCTGCTGTCGATAAATAAGATATCCGTTTCGTCGAATAGCCCAAGATCGACCTGCTGTACCGGCCGGATCAGCAAGCGGAGGTCTTCGCGTGCAGCCGCCGCCTTGAGGATCTCCGACGGGAGGGGCTCAACACAAACGAACTCAACCGGATCGCCTGCGGCGCGGTTGCGCTTTATGGCTTCCAGGGCAATCAGGGTCGAGTGGCCGCCGCCGATCTCGACTATCCGTTTGGGGCGACGGTCGCGGATCATCGCATAGAGCGCGAACGCGTCTGCCCGAGACAGGCCGGGGTTGTCTTTCGGGGCGAATTCTTTGAGATAGCGCGCCAGCGTCTCTCGCAAGGAGGCCAGTTGACCGGCCTCGTTCATCTCCACGCCGGTCGGCGAGAAGCGTCGCTCGTAGATGTCCTGGGGCAATTCATCGACACGCGGTATCGGCGAATAATAGTCGGCCGGAACAACATTCAGGTCGAGGTGTCGCTCAAAAAAGGGGAATAAGGCACGGGTCAGCTTGCGGGCGACGCGGGCTCGCAGGCTATATGGGTTCCTGACCATCAGCGCCGGTTCCCGCCCAGAGCCTCGATCAGATTCTCGACGGCCTCGCGCTCCATGCACTCGCGCGATTCGCGGGTCAAAGTCGCAACGTGGGGCGTGAGAACCACGTTGGGCGCGTCGCAGAGAGGTCCGTCGTAGGGTTCGGCCGAGAAAACGTCCCGGGCGGCGCCGGCGAGATGACCGCTCTCCAGGGCCGCCACCAACGCGGCTTCGTCCACCAAGCCGCCGCGCGCCGCATTGATCAGGACGGCGTCCGGTTTCATCAGGGCCAGCCGTTCCGCGGACAGGATGTTCCGCGTCGATGCGTCCAGCGGCACGTGCAGGGTCACCACATCGGATTGGCGGAGCAACGACTCCAGGTCGGTCGCCTCGACGCCGTGGCCGGGGATCGAGTCGAACGCCTCGGGCGCGGGCACGGAGAGGCCGCGCTCACGGGCGCCCCGGACGATCGCATCGCCCAGCGGGTGCTCAGAGTCGCGCTCGACAGCAGCGGCGAGGGCGAGGACTTCGTCGGAGGTGACGTCGGTGACCGACGGCTCGCCCTTCGTGAGCGTGCCGGTCTTGTCGAGGACGACGGTGCGGACGCGGGAGGTGGCCTCGACGGCGTCGGCGCCCTTGAAGAGGATGCCGAACTCGGCGCCTTTGCCGGTGCCGGCCATCATCGCCGCCGGCGTCGCCAGCCCGACAGCGCAGGGGCACGAGATGATAAGGAGGGTGACAGAGACGAGCAGAGCGAAGCCGAACACCTCGAGTTCGCTCAGCTCGTACGGCGTGAGGACGAGGCGCGTGGCTTCGTCGAAGAAGAGATCGTAGCCGGCGAAGAACCAGAAGAGGAAGACGCCCAGCGCCAGCACGTGCACGCCGAGGATGAAGTGGCCGGCGACGCGGTCCGCCAGCGCCTGGATGGGCGCCTTCGTCGTCTGCGCTTCCTCGACGAGGCGAATGATCTGCGCAATCGCAGTGTCGGCACCGACGCGGCTCGCCTCGAAGCGGAACGCGCCGGTCTTGTTGAGCGCGCCGGCGATCACGTTGTCGCCCTCGCGCTTCTCGACGGGGATGCTCTCGCCCGTGACGAGAGACTCGTCCACCGCCGAGTAGCCTGAGACGACGACGCCGTCGACGGGGATCGAGTCGCCGGGCCGGACGACGACGACGTCACCGACCTCGACCTCGTCCGCCGGTATCTCGACCTCTTCGCCTTCGCGAAGGACAGTCGCCCGGCGCGGACGCAGCTTCATCAGTTTGCGGATCGCCTCGGACGTGCGGCCTCGGGTGAGCGCTTCGAGGTAGCGGCCGAGCACGATGAAGGCGATCAGGAGCGCAGCGGCCTCGAAGAAGATGGCCTTTTCGCCGCCGAAGCCGGCGTCGGGGAAGAACGTGTTGACGACGGCGATCCCGTAGGCGGCGCCGATGCCGGTGGCGTACAGCAGGTTCATGTCGGTGACGCCCCGGCGCAGGCCGTTCCACGAGTGGACGAAGAACTGGCGGCCCGGACCCAGCACGAGCGGCGTCGTCAGCGCGAAGAGCAGGTACTTGTTACCGAGCCAGTCCGGCAAGAAGCTGTCCAGCGGCTCAAACGACGAGAACGTGAAGAGCATCACTATGAGCCCAAGCGGCCAGGCGAGGAGCATGTTTCGCGTCTGGCGCTGGAGCTCCTCCTTACGCAGCTTTCGCTCGCGGTCGATGCCTTCTTCGCCTTCGCCGCGGTCTTCCACCTCGTAGCCGAGGGCGCGGATCGTCTTCTTTATCTCGGCGGCCGAAACGGCAGAGTCGAGGAAGTCGACCGTCACGGTGTCCGTCGCGAAGTTGAAGGCAACGTCGCGCACGCCGGGCAGGCCACTCACGGCGGGGCCGATGACGTGCTCGCAGTGACCCGCTGTCATGCCTAGCACGAGGAGGCTGATCTTCGCGCCCGGAACCTCGTAGCCGATCTCCTCGACGCGCTCGACCATCGCCGGCAGATCACAGGCGGACGGGTCGTAAATGATGCCCGCCTTGCCGGCGCTGAGGTTGACGGTCGCCGCCTCGACGCCGGGCAAGTCGTTGAGCGTCTTTTCGACTTTGCGCACGCAGGCGGCGCAGGTCATCCCCGCGACGGGGATCGATATCTCTTTGCGATCAGTAGTCGCTTCAGCCATCGTCGTTTACGTCCTCGCGCGGATGAAGAGCGCCAGGGGGCTCTTCACGTCCAGTATCTCGACGTCCTCGAAGCCGGCTTCGCTGATGATCGAGCGCAGCTGCTCGGCGTAATCGTCCGGCAGGCGGTGGCCGATCAGGTGTGAGATGAAGCCGGCGATGCCCTTGCCGGGCTTGAGGTCGACCGCGACGAACCTGCCGCCGGGCTTCAGAACGCGCCGCACTTCGGCCAGGCCGCGCAGCTTCAGGTCGTCCGGCAGGTGGTGGATCATGAAACTGCTCAGAGCAGCATCGAACTCACCGTCGGCGAACGGCAGGTCCTCGATCAGCGCGACCCGGAAGTCGATGTCGCGGCCCTTCTTCGCCGCCTTGCGCCGGGCGATCTTGACCATATCTGGAGAGGCGTCGATGCCGGCGGTGCGGCCTTCCGCGCCCACCCGGCGCGCAGCCCGCAGCGTCAGGTCGCCAGTGCCACAGCCGACGTCCAGCACCGCTTCGCCGGCCTTCAGTCGCGCGGCTTTCACGGTCGACTTGCGGATGCCAGACACCGAACCGAAGCTCACGAGCCAGGTGCAGACGTCGTACAGCGGCGCCCACCAGGTGATGGTATCGCCCTCGGTCTCCAGAACGTTGTCGTGCGTGTGAGTCGTCATGCGGTTCTCCTAGCGGTTCGCCAACTCGTAGAGGTCAAGTAGTTCACTGATCACCTGGTCGTCGCGACCGTCCTTGATGCCTTCGACGACGCAGGTGTGGAGGTGGCCGTCGAGCATCAGCTTCTCCATCTTCTCAATGGCCCGGCGAACGGCGAACGTCTGCTTGAGGACGTCTACGCAGTACTTGTCATCCTCCACCATGCGCCGCACGCCCTGCAGGTGCCCTTCAATGAAGGCGAGCCGCTTGAGCACTTCCTGCTGCTTCTCTGGCTGCATACACTCTCTCCTGTCATCCATACCCCCCGGGTGGGGGTTCTGCGCGCAGAGTAACACCCTCCCCACCCGCGAGAAGTGACGACGATCACAGAGCCGGCCGGAGAACATTCGCCCTTACGGCGCGCCTTGAGGCGACGGCCTAGGGCGCGACTGCGCCCAGCGCTTCGTTCGCGCCCGTCACCGACAGCCCCGGCGTGGGACCGCCCGAAGGCACGTAGATCAGGTCGCCGGTGACGGCTGCGCCCATGCCGTGACGAGACGTCGGCAGGGAAGGCATCACCAGCCAGACGCCGGACGCGGCGTCGTACGCTTCGTTCGCATCGAACGTGCCGTCGAGACCTTCGCCTCCCATCACGTAAACGGCGCCATCGAGCGCGGCGACGGCGTGGCCGCTGCGCGCGGTCGGCAGTGGCGCCAGCGCAGTCCACTCATCCGTCGCCGGGTCGTATGCCTCGTTCGCATCCAGGTTGAGCCCGTAGTCGACCTCGATCCGCCCGCCGATAGCGTAGATGATGCCGTCGACGACGGCGACGCCGAGGTGATCCCTGATCGTCGGCAAGGGAGCGGCGGCGGACCATTCGCCAGTCGCCGGCTCCCAGACATCGACCTCGGCGATGTTCAAGGGGGCGTCGACGGGGCCGGGCGTGGCGCCGCCGATCACGTAGACCTTGCCGCCGACCTCGGCCACGGCGTGCCCGCCGCGGATGCGCGGCATCTGCGCCACGTCTGCCCATTGATCGGTGGCGGGGTCGTACTCGAAGACCGTGCTCGTCGGCGAGCGGAAGGAGACGAGATAGCCGCCGAAGACGTAGAGCTTTCCTTCGTAGCCGATCGCCGCGGCGTGGTGACGCGGCTCCGGCAGCCGCGCCGCCTCCCGGACCAGTTCGACCGCCCGTGTCGTGGCCCGGTCCAGGCGCGTCACCCCGGATTCGTCGCGCGCGTTCATCGACGCCGAGCGATCGATGATGACCACCAGCCGCTCGCCCGCCGCCCATTGCCCGCCGACGCCCAGCGACCGGACATGGTCGAGCATCTGCGCATCGACCGCCTGGGCCGCTCGCCGCAGCGCCAGTTCGCGCAGCGCCGACAGGTTGGACTTGGAGAAGAAATGCGACAGCGCCCGCGTCGCTTCCTGCGGCAGATAGACCTTGCCCGCCTTCAACCGCTCGATCAGTTCGTCCGGAGGAATATCGACCACCTCGATCTCGGCGGCCTCCAGGATACGATCGGGCACCGTCTCGCGCACGCGGACGCGAGTGAAACTGGCGACAACGTCGTTCAGGCTCTCGATATGCTGGATATTGACCGTCGTGTAGACGTCGATCCCGGCATCGAGCAGCTCTTCCACATCCTGATAGCGTTTGGGATGGCGGCTGCCCGGCGCATTGGTGTGGGCCAGTTCATCGACCAAAGCGAGGCGGGGCGCGCGGGCGAGGACCGCATCCAAGTCCATCTCGTGCAGCGTCCGCCCCTCATAGGGGACGGCGCGGCGGGGCATGACCTCCTGGCCGCGTACCAGCGCCTCGGTCTCGACCCGGCCGTGCGTTTCCACGACCGCGACGACGACATCGACGCCGTCGCGGCGCCGCGCGGCCCCTTCGGACAGCATCTCGAACGTCTTGCCGACGCCGGGGCTGCCCCGAGAAAGATTTTCAGGCGGCCGCGCCCTTCGCGCTCGGCGGCGCGTAACAGGGCATCGGGGTCAGGGCGCGGCTCGCCTGCCGTCATCACTTGGTCAAAGCGTCCAGTGCGCGGTT